>JAGHCZ010000063.1 GCA_021160205.1 Nitrososphaerota archaeon
GACGATCAAGATAGCGGACATAGGCTCCATAGACGCATCCGAGATAACAACGGATACCTACGGCGAGGAATACGACTTCGCCCCAAGCTCGACTATTCAACTAGACCCGAACACCACCTATCGAGTGAAGGTTTGGCATGATGGAACCTACGATTACTCGAATTACATTGCCGGAAAATACTACACGGACACCGGGAGAGACAAGATAGACCTATACCTAAAGTTCTTCATCCAAGGGGCCGAGCTTCAACTAAGCTTGGACTTCCTCTACTCCGGAACCGCCGTTAAAAGGCTTCAGGAATCCCTCTCGAAAACGAACGTCACGATAGCGGATGTCAGGGTGAACGGCGTAAGCGTGGGGACGAGCCTAGAGAAGGAGGACGAGATACCGCAGGCGGACAACTACACCGTAACTTATGTTTATGATGTCGATGCAAGCAACTATTCGCTTTCCGCCTCGATCCAGCGATACCTCCACTATAACAAGACCAGCATAACCCTAGATGACTTAGACATGTCTGAAGCCTACGTTCAAGAAATAGGGTTCGGCGAGGATGGGGGAATTCTGAGGATCGACGACAGCCCGGACTCGGATCTACTCGGCTCCGCGAATGAAACGATCCACTTCGCGGACGTCTTGGTGCCTTTCCGGAAGCTGGAGTGGGTAAGCGGCGGAGGAGAAGTCCTGATACTGGGGGTTGAGTAGCGGGATGATGCGGAGGATCGACCGAGAGCTAGACCTTCCCTCTCATATCGCTAAGCGGATCAAAGCTAGGTTCGAAGCCCTAGAGGAGGAGGGCGAGAAGCTTAAGCAGAGGCTTTCGGAGATCGAGGGCGGAGGGGTTGGGGTTAGGAGGATTAGCGACGAGAACGGCGATAGGCTTGAATTCATCCCGAAGGATGAGGCGGTGGCTCAGCTAACTTCGGATGGCGTGCTTAAGCCTATAGAGCCTAACGTATTGAGGATCGGCGCTCAGGAAAACTACCTGAACGACATCGTAACGGCGAATATCACGATAGCGTCTTCAGCCAAATCTAAAGGAAGCGTCAGAGAGCCCGATCCAAGCATGCTAAGCGTGAAGCTCCCAACCCCCAAGATCTACGAGAGGATTGAGGGGAGAAAGGAGGTCGAGATAGGGTTCATAGCTGAGGAGCTACCGGAGTTCCTAAGGAGGGGAGATGGCTACGATCTAAAAGCGCTCGTCGCAATCCTAGCATGGAAAATAACGAGGCTAGAAGAGACCCTATCAAGGCTTGGAATCGGTTGAAGACGCGGCGAATGCCAAGAATAAAGTCTTCAATGAATTTTCAGTTCAGGTATCAGATAGGAGTTTACTCAGAGTGGGGCTGGAGTGCCTTCTCGCCCTCCTCAGCACGCCCTCCAAGACTGACTGAGAAAATATATTTGACTCTTCCTGTTAAACATGCTTAGGTGTGGAATCGATGTTTTACATAGTTTATGTTGATGCTTCTGGTGACCCCGGGAAATACGAGCATGCGAAAAAGAATACGCGTCATTATGTTTTAGTTGGGTTGATGATACCTGCTGAGCAAAGGGTGAATATGGATGATGAAATACGCCAAACACTTTTAGAATATTTCCATGAAGAAGATCTTCCTAAGGAGATTAAAGGTAGAGAAATAGTTTGGTGTCGAAAGGAATTTGCCCATCTTAAGAAGAAAGAGAAACGTGAATTGCTAATCAGATTATTAAACTTGTTGAAACGCCATTCTACAATCTGTTATGCCATAGTTGTAGATAAAGCGGCATACTGGGAGAAATACAAAAATGCCTCACCTGCCTCGCTTAGGAGATGGAGCATGAATATGCTGCTTGATAGAGTTGATCGAGCCTTAGAACGAAGAGATTCTTTAGGAGCGATGGTTTATGATTATGAGGGAAAGAAAGATACTGCTTATCGGAAGTTACTTGAGGAATTAAAAAGAGAAGGCTCGGTTACTGGCCGCATCCTAACAGACGGAGACGGGTATGCAGGCTAGTGGACACTATCTACTTCATTTCGAGCGAGCTTACATTCGGCTTACAGATGGCTGACATAGTAGCTTACATCATTAGAGCTAGCTATGAAAACCCTGAGAAAGCAGAATATCTATACCCACTAGTAGAAGAAATTCTTGATAAAGATCCCGAGACAGGCGAATACCATAACTGGGGGCTAAAGAAAATTCCTTAAAGGTGGCTGAGGGGGGGTCGACTCTCGACCCCCGCGCGGTCGCCCCTTACGGGCGGCCTCTCAGTCACCAACAATTATAAAGTACTCCTTGCATATATATTTTGGCCATACCTCGACATATTTCTCTGTAATATTAAGAACTCATCATGAAAGATTTTTATTCTCATAAAAAGGCACTTACTCCTACCTTATTTTGGCAGAAATCCGAAGAATTTGAATAAAAATTTAAATGCGCTATCACATTCTCAGAAGATGCGCTGAGTTTATTTTTAGTGATTTATAAAAATTACTCGGACTAAATTCTTTGTCGCACACGTCGTCAAGCTTCATGAAAGTTAAAGCCTTTTCCTCAGATTCGCCCAGATGTTTGAATTTAATCTTACAATCTCTTTAATTTCTTTCAAGGCTTTAATCCGTGTTTGACCAGCATCTTTGTATCAACCTCCGAGTAATCTCCGTGAACTTCGTCAAAAAGTGGTTATAGACCTAGCCGATGAGCATCTGGAGGAAGGGCCGCAACGGACCAAAAGATAGGCAACTCCCTGAACCATGAAAGTTTAAAAAGCCC
>JAGHCZ010000034.1 GCA_021160205.1 Nitrososphaerota archaeon
ATAAGAAGCAGGCTTGGAAACTGATCAGATACGCTGTCCCAATAATGACCGGAGGAGTCGCCGTAGCGAGGAGACATAAGCCATCTGGATTTGTTAAATTCTCATTTCCATCAAAGATCAGGTTTATGCAGCAGACCAGCAGGGAAAGAGAGATTAGGAAATCGATAGCCTCAAAGATCGCGGGCAAGCTTCACCTCTCAACCGCTAAGGCGATGGTACATATGCTTCCCTACATCTCCTTCATAGCCGCAAACGACAAAGAATCAGGAAAAGCTCTCGCAGAGTATTTCGACCTAACTCCCACAGAGCTGGCTTATCTCGCCGGGGAAGAAGCCAAGGCGGAGAGAGCTAAGGTTAAGACCGCCGCTAAGAGAGCTCGTAGAAGAAAAAGAACCGCCTAAAACCTCCGCTTGCTTGCTCTTTCGAGGATTGATTCAAGTTCTCTCTGCAATATTGAGACAGGTATTCCCGGCAGAGAGATGTAGGATCGCCTTCCCCGGGTGCCTTCGCTCTTCACGTTTATTCTGATTATTCCGAGATCGTCTAGCCTTTGTAGGTATTCCCAGAACCTAGTATAAGCTCGAGGCTCCGTCGAGTATTCCTCGCAAACTAGTTTGTAATGCTGATGAAGCTCGGTTGCGGTGATATATGCTTCTCCTTCTTGTAGAGCCCTGCTTAAAGCCAGCAAGATCAGTTGCTCATGTTGGGAAAGAAACTCTAGGTGTTCTCTCCTTATCGCCGGATAAACGCTGGCCGAAGCTTTTCTAACGTGTTCGGGAACTATGTTCGGAGAGCCCTCAGCTTCAGCGTATTTTCCAGCTCTCCAGAGAATATCGAGCGCGTAGCGCGCATCGCCTCTTTCTCCGGCGAGATCGGCTATCAGCTTTAAGGACTCCTCAGCCAAGACCCCTGGTAAAAGCGCTTCCTCGGCTCTGAACTTGAGTATGTCGTAGAGCTGCTCGGAGCTGTATTCGCTCAAGTGAATCACGTTTCCCAGCAGAGTGCTCCTAGTGCTTTCATCGAGCATGTCGAATATCTCGGGGTTTCTGGTAACTAGGATCAAAGAAATTCTCGGCGGCCTCTCCCTCTCCTCGCCGATCCTGGTGAAAAAGTACAGCGCGTCTTCCTGTCTGCTGATCAATACGTCGACTTCGTCCAGCGCCACTATCGCGTAGATATCCCTCGATTCTAGGTAGGTTAAGATCTTGTGAAAGAGCTCCTCGTTGGAAAATCCCCTCCCCGAGATCCTGGCCCTCAGCTGCTCGATCAACCTGGTTAAGATCGAGAACGCGGTCTTACTGATCCTGCAGTTAACATAGAGAAACCTCAAGTCTATCCCGCTTTTCCTGGCCTCCTCAACGGCGTTCATCCCGAAGAGCTTAATCAAAGCGCTTTTACCCGTTCCCACGGACCCGGTTATTATGACCCTAGTCGAGATCAGAGATGCTCCGCTCGTCACTCCGCTGAAAAAGGTCTTCAAAAGCTTGAGTTCTTCATCTCGATGAGGCAGCCTAGCGGGAACGTATTCCGGTGAGAGCTTTTCCTCATCCCTGAACAGCCTCATCGCTCTAAGAATACTTCGCCTAGCCTCATGATTTAAGTTACGGGGCCCTCTCCGAAAGTGACTTGAAGCCTGGAATAAATTCATTACCGATGAAAACCGAATTCACCGCGGGAACATGGATGAACGGGAGCTAACCGAAATAATTTCAAGATTCATAATTTTGGTGGCGACTCGCCTCCCAGATGACGTAATAACTGCGCTAAAGGCCGCGGGCAAGTCCGCCGAGGAGCCTATGGAGAGACGGTTATTCGCTACGATGCTGGAGAACTTAGAATATGCTCGGAAAGAGAGGATACCGATATGTCAGGATACGGGAATCCCGTATTTCCACATAAAATTGGGGCTGAGTTCCCCGGCCGTAAACTATCTCGAGAAATGCGTGAAAAAAGCTGTGGTCAAAGCGACCAAAGAGCTTCCGCTTAGGCCAAATGCAGTGGATCCATTAACGGAAGTGAACACGGAAACTAACGTGGGAAGAAACGTTCCATGGATCGATTACGAGCTGGTTCCCGGCTCCGAAGATGTTGAAATCTGCCTTCACTTAGCTGGAGGCGGGAGCAGTTTGGTTGGAAGATCTGTGGTCCTGAAGCCTTTGGAGAAAATCGAGGGCTTGATCGATAACTTACTCGAAGTTCTCACGGAATACGGCGTAAACGCCTGCCCACCGCTATTCTTGGGAATAGGAATAGGCGCGACTATGGAGATGGCTGCGGTGCTCTCCAAAAGAGCTCTCCTGAAGACCGTGGGAAAGAGGAGCGAGAACCCGAAAATCGCGAAACTCGAAGAAACAATTCTTCAATCTCTGAACGAGCTAAAAATAGGGACCCAAGGAATGGGGCTTGGAAAATCGATCTTGGACGTCCACGTCGACTACTCGGCAAGGCATCCCACAACCTTCGCGGTTGGAATCTCCGCGAGCTGCTGGGTCTTTAGGAGAGGTGTTCTGATGCTACGTCGCGATGGAAGCTTTGAGGTGCCGACTCATCGGGAGGTGGATCTCCTATGAGGGAGTTTCATCTAAAAACGCCGCTGAAGACGGGCGACTTGACGGAAATAAACGTCGGGGATGTGGTCTACGTCTCCGGATTGGTGGTAACGGGGAGAGATGCCGTTCATAAAAGGATTGTTGAAGAGGAAGTTAAGCCGCCCATAGATTTAAGGGGAATCGCTCTTTTCCACGCTGGCCCAGTCGTTAAGAAAATCGACGATAAGTGGAGAATCGTCGCGATCGGCCCTACAACCAGCATGAGGATGGAGAGATATGAAGCCGAATTCATCGAGAAAACGGGGATCAAACTCGTGATAGGTAAAGGCTTCATGGGACCTAGAACCGCTAAAGCATGCGCCGAAAACGAGAGCATAGTTTCATTTTTCCCAGGCGGATGCGCGGCAATATTATCTAAGAAAGTTAAGAAGGTACTTGGGGTTCATTGGCTCGAACTCGGAGTCCCCGAAGCGATGTGGGTGTTAGAGGTCGAAGAGCTAGGTCCACTTCTCGTGACGATCGATTCACGGGGCAGGAATCTCTATGAAAAGAGAGTGAAGGAGATCGAAAGTTCTAGGGAAATAGTCTTTGAAAGACTTAGGTCAAAAATCTTTCAGATCCTCAAATAAGAAAAATTATAGGCTGGCTAGCTCATCGTGCCGGCGTTTTATCAGCTTGAGATCGTCTATCGTGTTTCTTAAAACAAGGCCTAAAATTTTCATCTTTTCATCCGGCAGCTCGGAAAGAATGAAATTAAACGTCTTAAATCCGTTTATGGCGATTATTAAGGCGTCATCAAATTCTTTCAATAAATTTCCGACTTTTACCGGTTCATCGGATCCCTGCTCAAGCATCTCCAAGCTTTTCTGAAGCTTATCCATGGTGTTTAAGGGCATGTCGCCGAATTTTTCCCTCACTTCTTCGAAATCTGCTACTTCAGGATTTACTCCAGCATACGTTAATCCTTCACGGAGATCTTCGGCCATCAGCCTCAATCTGTTTGAGGCCATAAC
>JAGHCZ010000149.1 GCA_021160205.1 Nitrososphaerota archaeon
CTATTAAAACCGGGTAACCTTTACCCTCGCTGTGAGCCTTAAGCATGCCTTCGCCTATCATCCGAGGTGCGACCATGATTACGTCGGTGTTTTGAGGAGGATTAATGAAGTTGAATGCGATATTGTATCCGCTTGCGAAGTCTAGGATGAAGTGATCCTTGTTTTTTATCTCGGGCTCGATCTTCTTCTGATAAACATTTGGCTGAACTTCGTCTGGAATTAAGAGTAGGCATAAATCAGATCTCCTAACCGCCTCGTCGATTTCATATACCTCGAACCCATCTTTAACCGCTTGATTCCAAGTTTCATCTCTTATTCCTCCGATTATAACTTCTAATCCGCTTTCTCTCAGCATCGAGGCCTGAGCTTTACCCTGATTTCCATACCCGATTACGGCTATGACCTTGTTTTCGAGAAAATTGAGGTCCGCATCAAGAACTAAGTCTCCCCTTTTATGAAGTTCGCTCATGCACTATCGATTCGCCGAAGCCGATATAAACGTTGCCGCCGGCGCATTGTAATGCTTAAGAATTGAAAGATGGGTGAATGAACTGTTGAAGGTCTGCGGAATAGATGAAGCAGGTAGAGGGGCGGTCATAGGGCCGATGGTGGTAGCGGGGATATTGATCGATCAAAGCAAAGTGGATGAATTGATTAAGATCAAGGTAAAGGACTCGAAGAAGCTTAGCCCCGGAGTTAGAACAGAGCTCTCGAAGCTGATCAGGGAACTCGCGGACTCCGTTAAGCTCGTAGTTCTAGAAGCATCCACGATCGACAGCTCGACTAGAAAGAGAGGCGCGTGCGGATTGAACGATCTTGAAGCAAAGATCTTCGCGGAGATAATAGACGAATTAAAGCCCGACGCGGCGTATATAGACTTGCCCTCAACTAAGTATGACGAATTTCGATCTCTAATAGAAGAAAGAACTTCTCACAGATGCCTGCTGATTTTGGAGCACAAAGCCGATGAAAAATATCCAATAGTTTCGGCCGCATCGATCATCGCCAAATGTGAACGCGACAAATTGATTGAGGAGCTCAAAGCAAAGGTGGGAGACTTCGGATCGGGGTACCCTTCCGATGAAAAAACGCGGAAATTCCTGCTCAAGCTCATTAAAAATGGGAAAATAGAGGGAAGATACGTTAGGTCCAGCTGGAAAACTATAGCCAAAGTTGCTCAAAGAAAGCTAGACGAATTCTCCGAGGAATGATCAAGCTCGACGCGGAGGGATAACGCCGTGAAAATCTCTAGGAGAACTTTCATGCTCTTGGCCGGAGGAATGGCCGGCGCGGCGTTATCTTGTTCGTATTTAGAGACTAATAAGTTAACCGTGACGAGGCTGAAATTTGGATTGGGCTCAAAAATAGCGTTCTTAGCCGATACCCACATTCACTCTCTCGGATGGATAGAGGAGGAGATCATTAAAAAATTGGAGGAGGAGAGCCCGGATGTAGTTCTCCACGGTGGAGATATCATAGACGAATTCACCTCTTCCCTTGATCCCGTAAGAGCATATTTATCAGCCATAGAAGCCGAGGAGAAATACGCGGTTTTAGGAAACCACGATCATTGGTGTAGGAGAACCGAAGAATTAGTGAGACTCCTAAAGGATTGTGGATTCAGATTGCTGCTCGATGAAGTAGTGAAGACGCGGATTGGAAGGCTTGCGGGAATTGATTGGAGAGATGATCGAAACTACTCCATCGAATTTGATGCAGATATTTTACTCGTGCATGATCCAAACGCGGCGGCTAAGGCTAAAAAGGCCGAGCTCATCCTAGCAGGCCACACCCATGGAGGAGTTGTGGTAGGCGGCTTAACGCTTCTTTCAAACTCGATTTATACCCGGGGGCTATATGATCTCGAAAATAACAGAAAGCTCTATGTATCTCGAGGCCTAGGACAGATGATTCCCCTTAGACCGACCTCGCCTCTCGAGCTAGTGATGATAGAGTAACGCAGAAACACCTTAATCAAATACTAGATGGCCATTTTACTCAGAGAGATATGGATGAGCGGATTTTATACGCTTTAACGGGGCCGCCGAGGTGCGGGAAAACTACGGCGATCCTGAAAATCGTAAACGAGTTGAAGCGGAGAGCCGTGAAGGTTGAGGGGATGTATACCGCGGAGATCAGGGAGCAGGGTAGAAGAATAGGCTTCTCGATTAAGAGAATCAGCGGGGGAGAGGGGATTTTAGCTCACGTGAAATTTGGGAATGGGCCGAGACATGGAAAATACACGGTAAATCTCATCGACTTGGAAAACATAGGAGTTTCAGCGATACTCGACGGAATAGAGCGGGCGGAGGTGGTAATCGTTGACGAGGTGGGTCCTATGGAGCTTTACAGCGAGAAATTTAAGAAAGCTGTAGGAAGGCTGCTTTCCTCGAATAAGCATGCGATATTAACGGTTCATTATAGATCGCGCGATCCCTTGGCGGCGAAAATCAAGAAAATGGCCGGGGAAAACTTGATTATATTAAGCCAAGAAAACAGGGACCGAATTCCATCGATCATCGTTAAGAACGTCGTGGAGGCTCTGAACAAAGGATGATAGAACTTGAGGAAGCAAAAAGGAGGCTCGGATACGAAGTCGAGCTTAGAGAGGAGGGTAAGGCAAAAATTTACATTCCAAAGCTTCCTTCGGAAAAAGGATACGCGCCTACAAGCCTCCCGGTATTCTTTAACCCCGTATCAAAGCCTAATCGCGATATCACAATACTATTTCTCGCAGCTTACTACGAAGGAAGAAGAACCAGAATTTGCGAAGCATTAGCCGGATCCGGCGTGAGAAGCATTAGAATAGCGAAGGAAACAGACGTCGCCGAAGAAATCATCGCCAATGACATCTCGGCCAAAGCATACGAGCTAATAAAATTAAACGCCGAGCTGAACGGAGTTGAAAAAATCGTGAAAGCCTCGAACCTCGACGCCAACGAGCTCTTATCCATGTGCGGGAGAGGAAGACCCCGATACGACTACGTTGACATAGATCCTGCCGGATCTCCCGTAAAATTCCTAGAGAACGGATTTCGTGGATGCGGTCGAGGAGCTATCCTGGGGGCAACTGCAACCGATATGTCCGCGCTGGCCGGGGCAAAGGCTGAATCATGCATGAGGAAATATGATGCGAAGCCCATGAGAACGCCTTTTTCAAAGGAGCTTGCGCTAAGGATCCTTGTAGGGTTCATGGTGAGAACTGCTGCTAGACTCGGGTTAGCCTCAACTCCCGTGTTATCATTTCAAAAAGATCATTACATAAGGGTGTTCGTCGAGGTTGAACGAGGAATAAACATAGCTAAAGACCGCTTAAAAAAGCTTGGATGGATATCCTATTGCCCGAACTGCATGAAAATCTATACAGCCGAAAGAGCGGAGACCCCTATCGTTTACTGCGATGAATGCGGATTAAAAATGGATCACGCTGGGCCGCTGTGGTTGGAGAGCTTGACGGATGGAGAAATTGTTTCTAAAATGCTAGTGAAAGCCAGGGATGACCCTGAGATCTACTACGACGTTCTAAAGATCCTGGATGCTTTGAGGAGGGAAAATACGAAGATAATTGGATATTTTCCCGTAAACATCTTAGCGAAAAAGCTGAAGAGATCTCCTGTTAAGCCCGCGGAGCTCATCCAGAAATTGAGATAACTCGGATACGCGGCGACCGTAACTCATATAGATCCAAGCGGCGTCAAGACGAATGCCCCTTTCAAAGTGATCGAAGAGCTTTTCGAAGAGCTAAAGCGCTAAGACCTAAAAGTGAGATTTACCTCACTCCATTAGGTAAAGAGATGCCGACGCGGAGATGGATTGAGGAAGCGAAGCGAGACTATTATCGAAGAAAGGCCAGAGAAGAGGGATACCGCTCGAGAGCGGCTTACAAGCTTCTCGAAGCCCAGAAAAAATACAATCTCATCGAGAGAGGAAACATAGTAGTAGATCTCGGAGCATGGCCGGGTGGAATGACTCAAGCAGCCTCAAAGCTCGTCGGCCCCGAAGGCCTGGTCATAGCCGTGGATAAGAGGGAGCTAGAAGAATTCAGCGAAGGAAACATCATAACGCTTCAACTAGACATCCTCGAAGACGCCGTCGCCTCGGAGATTTTTAAAATTCTAGAAGGAAAAATGGCCGACGTATTGGTATCCGACGCTTCTCCTAAGTTCACCGGAATAAGAGACATCGACATCATCATGCAATATGAACTCACCGCGAAATCTCATGAAATAGCGAAGAAGCTTGTTAAACGCGGAGGATCGATTATGCTAAAAGCCTTTGAATGCGATGAGCTACGCGACCTCGAAGCAGAGCTGCGAAGAGAATATGGATTCGTAAAAAGGTTTATGCCACGTGCGAGAAGAAAAACTAGCTCGGAGCTTTACCTTATCGCGTTGAAAAAGCGGTTTTAACGCCTTCTGCGCCTACTCCTTCGCTGTAGCCGCTCCTGATAAGCGGCGTAGGACTCCAAGATCCATTTCTCAAGCATCGCGCATGATCTTGGAGTCATTATTCCCTCTTTTCCGCAGACTTGATGGTATTCGCATGAAAGGCAGGGAGCGCCCTCGATGGGGTCTATCGTGACGCGGCGAATCAAGGGGACAAGCCGCCTAGTCCACCTATCCTTCGCAAACTCCTTCACCCTCCTGACCATGCCCTTCTTCTCAAGCCTGATAGCGATCCTAGAGCCCTCTCTACTGGTTACACCAAGCTTGTGCCATAGCTCCGATTGAAGCAGCCCCTTATCCTGGTGCTTCAATAATAGCTTGATCGCTTCTTCCTCGAGCTTCGTCAACTTTTGCGGCAAGATTTATCCTCCTCATCACTTATTTGTTTGCTCCTCCTTATATCTCCATCGCTTCGAACGATCTCGGCCAATTCTTTTAACCTTCTTCTAAGAGTGCTTAAGCCGACTTCAGCGACCTTCGCTAAACTTCTTTGAGAAACCTTGGCATCTAAGTTCTTTGCCGCTAAGTAAACCGATGCCGCCGCGATAGCTCTGAGATTTCTCCCTTGAGTTAAACCTAGCTCGCTGGCTTTCTCGCATATTGAGCTTGCTAAATTTTCGACCTCACCGTTAAGGCGAAGCGCGTTGACGATTCTGGAGATATAGGCATCGATGCTCACTGAGCTTTTGATGTTCAGCGCTGCCGCCAATTTCAGAGAGTATTTGAAAACGAGCTTTGAGCTTACTCCGGAGAATTTTGTGATTTCCTCCACGCTCCTCGGAACTCCATGAATCTTTATGGAGAGATAAAGAAGCGAAGCCGGCAAAGCCTTACAAAGCTTTCTCGAATGTTTGAGGCGTTTATCTATTTTACGGAAAAGGATCGCCGCCGTTTGAGCCACGGCTTCTGGAAGGTTTAGGCTCGAGCTTATCCTATATATCTCTGAGAGAACTCTTATCATGAGCCTATCTTCTCCGCCTTTCAGAAGAAACGACCTATCAGAGGATTTCGATGAAATGCCTAAATCGTGAAGAAGCGGCGTTATCGGCGCACCTGTTCTCTCCCTCTTCAATCTATCACCATAACTGTGAGCCCTCCACTCAGGCCCCGCATAAATTATTTTATCAACGATGCAGCCGCAGTCAAGGCAAATCAATTCACCAGTATTCTTGTCTTCGATTATTCTCGTACCTCCGCAGAAGCCGCATCGCAAGTCTTTCGCCAAGTTTTTCAGCCGTGAAAGCTCAAATCCATTTATAACTTGATCGCGTAGAAGGATTAACGAAGTTCCGTCCGTTTTATTCTCATATGGCTTGCGGTATCTCTATAATTTTTTCTTACGCTTCTCTTCGAGAACGTATAGCGGCTCGCCTTCTTCGCACTCAGCTTCCTTAGCCGGATTTATTTCGATGAAAAAATGATCTATCGGGCCGAGTATGCTGGAAACAACTCCGACCTCGCGCATGCCGGCATCATAGACTTTTTCTCCGAGCTTCGGTATAGATTCTCCCTCGACCACTAGTTTACCTTCGACGAACGCCCAGAACCTACCAATCCGCTTAAGCCTTTTGGGATCTTTCGGCATGGCTCATCGCCGAGGCATGGATCTGAGAGCGACGGCGAGGCGGCGGATAACTTCGTTCTTCTTCATGGGCTTATTAGGCTTAACTAGCACTTTTCCAGTTTTCTTCCACCACAGTGCTGGATGACCCCCGGGCTCTATCTCGGCTCTCCAACCGAGCCTTCTAGCCGCCGCCGCTATCTGCTCGGCGTTAGGATTCTTTATCGCTAGATTCTCCGGAACCCTCCTACACTTAGACCTGGCAACCGCGCGATCGAAGTATATCGGCCAAATCACGTGGCCATCCTTCTTAAGCAAATCACTTCACCAAGACGGCGTTTATTACCCCGTCCTGACCGGGTCTCGAGGTCACCTTCGCCTTTCCGAGCTCGGTCTCGATTACCGCTCCTTTGGTGATTACTCCTCGCCTTTCAAGGTCTCTGCTCGCCGGGTTTGATAACAGCCTCAAAATCTTAACTTTTTGAGCCGCCTTCTTTTCCGGGTCAAAGACGTTTGCGTAGATATCCGCGGCGAGCGCGTATTTTACTCCGCCTCCCCTAGCCCTCTTTTCCCTGAGTTTTCTCTCTCCGATCAAGGTGAGAACGGGATCGCCTCCCCTCTCGTATTTCCTCTTTTTCCTATGCGGCCTCCTCCTTCCGCCCGTCTTCTTACGCTTATGAAGACCGCTGTGCCATCGTGTCATTCTCTCGTTCCTCCCACGAATAGAATAAGCCTCCTTATTTCCTTAACTCTCAAATTTCTCGGATCACTTGAAGGAAGTTCTGTTAAAAAGTATATCAAGTCGCCATCCAGTCCAGGAGCTCCTGAGTCGAGCTGAATTCCCTGTAGAACGTATCATTGGCGATTAGGCTGACGTGTATTGCTCCGGCATATGGCTTCCAATAGCTAATCCATAGGTTTACCGCGTCTTGGAGGTCTAAAAGCCGGTAGCCCTCCGCCTCTTTCCAAGAAAAAGTACTAAAATACTTTAACCTCCCAAATCCCTCCTCAAGCAGCCAATTCTTTTCCTTAACGTTAATCGACATAGGAGGCAGCCAAACTTTATAGGCATCATGATCCTTTTCCATGTGGAACTCCATCATTAATGCGGCGTCGCTGACATAGCTTCCAGCCGGATCAACTATCATAAAGCGCTGCCCTACCCTGTATAAGACCGCCCAATGAGAGAATCGGCCGCCTTTATACTCTATGATGTAGACTTCTTCATCGGCTCCTAGAACGGCTTTGAGCATCGTATAGGCTAAGGTGGCCAGATCTTCGCAGTCTCCTCCGCCTCTGCTCAGAGTCTCATTCGGAAGAGATATGAAATCCATGTACGGCGTCATCTCGCTATCGAGCATGGCCATGTGAAAATCATCGCTCATATATCGCGTATTCACCGCTATCCACTCAAATATCCTCTTGGCCTTAACACCTGGCTGCATATCCTTGCTTAATTTAAGCTGATCATAGACTATTTCCGTAACTATTCTGGTACTCGATTGCTTAAGCATGCTCGGAACAGCATCCGCCGGAATCAAGATTCTATTCGAGATCTCGCCCAACTTCTGCTTTAGAGCAGAAAGCTCGCCGCCGAGAGCCTCCCTAGCCGTTTTCAAATCTCTGTAGCTCGACTGAAGCCTTTGATATTCTTCGTTTAACGATTCATACTCCCTGGTGATGGACTGATATTTTGATTCGAGAATGCTATAATTTTTCTCCAGCTCGCTGTATTTCAATTGCAGCTTCTCATGCTCTACTGCTAGTTCGTTATAGCTCGTTTTCAGCAATTGATAATCAAGCCTAAGGTGCGTGTAGTTTGCGGATAAGCTGTCGTAGCTTTTCTTCAAGGATCCGTAGCTGGATTTAAGAGCCTCATGTGCGTTCTCTAACGCTATATAGTTCTCCTTGAGGACTCGATAGTCTTTTAAAAGATTCCTCGTAGTGACGTAGTATTCTAACAACATAAAGCCGAGAAGACAAGCGAGAATTATTACAGCTATTAAAGTAGCCGAAACCCTTCTGCTCATAATCCCACGAGTAGATGAATTTCCCGGATGATAAATGATCTCTAGCCAAGAATAGGTCTTTATTCAGGCGTGGAACCAAATATTCCGGGGGGATAGACCTCATGTTGGAGGATATCACCCACTATTCCAGAGAAAAATTTCTGAGAATCGGCGCTCACAGCCATATCAAGGGACTAGGCTTAGAAGGACTAAAGGCCAAGCCCATCGGAGATGGATTGGTGGGCCAGATAGAGGCGAGAGAGGCGGCGGGGATAATCGTCAGAATGATTAAGGAAGGAAAGATGGCGGGCAGAGCTGTTCTCTTCGCCGGACCTCCGGGAACGGGAAAGACCGCTATAGCATGTGCTATTGCAAGAGAACTGGGTAAAGACGTTCCATTTGTGACTCTCAGCGGCTCGGAGATTTACTCTTCGGAATTGAAGAAGACCGAGGTATTGACTCAAGCGATGAGGAAGTCAATAGGAGTGAGGCTGAAGGAGAGGAGGAGAGTCTACGAGGGAGAGGTGACTCAGCTGGAAGTGAAAACCAGAAAGCACCCCTATAACCCGTATCAAGAAGTCCCGGATCACGTAGTAATAGGATTGGCGACGACAAACGACAGCAGAACCCTCAGGGCAGGCGCCACCATCGCGTCTCACATAATATCTCAGGGAATAAATGTTGGAGACATAATAACAATAGACGCCGAAACTGGGAGAGTTACGAGGATCGGGAGATCCGAAAACGCGTCCGAAAAATACGATATAGCAGCAATTGATGAAAGAACCGTTCCTAGACCAAGCGGGCCCGTGGAAAAAGAAAAGGAATTCATATATGTATTGACTCTACATGACCTCGATCAGCTAAGCGCGCAGTCGAGAAGCGGAGGATTGTTAAGCCTATTCTTCGGCGCGCCTCAAACCCGAGAGATAGACAACGAAGTTAGGAGGGAGGTTGACGAGATGGTGAAGAAGAGGGTCGAAGAAGGAACCGCTGAGATCATTCCGGGAGTATTATTTATCGACGAAGTTCACCTCCTCGACATCGAGGCTTATTCGTTCCTGAACGCGGCGATGGAAAACGAACTCGCTCCGATAATGATGTTCGCCAGCAATAGGGGAGTAACTAAGGTGAGGGGAACGGATCTAACATCGCCTCACGGAATACCGCTCGACATGCTCGACCGAATGCTCATCATAAGCACGAGACCTTACACGAGAGACGAAATAAAGAAAATACTTGAGATAAGGGCCGCAGAAGAGCACGTCAAAATTTCGAAAGAGGCGCTGGAGAGGCTCACGGACATAGGAGAGCGATCGACCCTGCGCTACGCGGTTCAGCTTTTGACCCCGAGCTACATCGTAGCCAAAGAGGAGAAAAACGATGAGATAAAAGTGGAAGACGTTGAAAGAGCCGTGAAGCTATTTGCCGATGCGAGGAGATCCGTTGAAGAGCTGGAGAAGTGGAAGGAAAAGTACCTTTACTGAGACGGGAGAGCCTCTCCAAGGTTTTTCCGGTATTCTTCAGAAAATACTACGGTAAGACTCGGCGTAAAGCAGGCTAGAATTTTTAACTGAGATCGCAAACCTAAGATGTCAAGTAGGAGGCTCATGGTTTATATAAAGAGGCTGGCGATTCAGGGGTTCAAGTCATTCGGCCCTAGAAGAATCTCTATCGACCTAGAGAAGGGGTTCATAGTTGTAACGGGTCCAAACGGAGGGGGAAAGTCAAACGTATTAGAC
>JAGHCZ010000134.1 GCA_021160205.1 Nitrososphaerota archaeon
AAGTGCTTAAGATAAGCTTCAAGCTTGGAGCGAACTTCATCTTAACTCTCGGTGGATACGGCAAGGAATTTGTAAGCGGGGTGAGGACAATTTACCTCTCCTCGACTAATAGTAACATAATTAAAAATGCCCTAAGCAAGATAGATGCCGTACCCTACGAAGGACAGATAATAGGGGCGGCGGGGCTTCTGATAACTATGGCGGGCGAGCTTGGAATAGACAATCTTTCGCTGCTGGTCGAGGCGGGAGAAACGACTCCGGATTATCACGCGGCTAAGAGGGCCGTAGAAGCGATAGCCAAGTTGCTTGATCTGGATTTAGCCGTTGATGACATATATGGGATGTCTCGGGTCTACGGCGAGATTGTCGATAGAATCGAGGGTTGAATCGACATAGGTGACCGAGTTGAGCAAGGCCGCGACCACCCCCCACGGAATATATCTTGAAGCATTCTTCGGAACGGCTGAAATAGGTTTGTTCGCAGTCCCCACGGATAAGATATGCCTCGTTCCACCGCGGCTTAAGTCCAGGCAGAAAAAGCTCATCAGAGACGTTCTAGGCGTAGAAGTAATTTCAACGACACTCTCAGGGTCAATTCTACTATCCCCGATGGCCGTGGGAAATAGCAACGGAATCATTTTTTCAACCATGGTTCTAGACGAGGAACTCGAGGCGTTGAAGAAGCAAGCTAACGACCTAAACATCGGCATCGTGGAGTGCAAGTACACTGCGATAGGAAACTTGGTTCTAGCAAATGATAAAGCGGCGTTGGCGAGCAGCATTCTTCCAAAAAAAGCCTTGAAGAAAATAGAAGATGTCCTCGGAGTAGAGGTGATAACGGGGAAAATAGCGGATAGAAGCTACATAGGGTCCCTAGCGGTTGTAACAAACCTCGGCGGAGTAGTATATGCAGAAATTTCAGAGGAAGAAGAGAAGCGGCTGAGCGAGATATTTAAAGTCGATATGGTCCCTGGAACCGTTAATAACGGAGTAAAATTCGTTAGAAGCGGTATAATCGCGAACAGTAAGGGAGCAATAATAGGCTCGGCGACGAATGGGCCTGAGCTGATGGCGATCTCCAGAGCCTTAGGAGTTTAGAGTATTAGAGGAATAATTGAATATGCGGAATTTTTCCGACTTTCATCACGGCCTTCTCGGAAACGATTCCCTTCTTAATCATATGAGAAATTACGGTCTCTCCCAGCAGGTTAACAATCTTCGCCTCTCCGAGATATCTGTCGAGTTCATCGCATTTCACTAAAATCCCTCCATAAAACGCCTTGCTGACTTCCACGGAAAAATTATCGTTGATCTTTATCTTTTTTCCGAGCAGGTTTTCATCGCACGCTGCAACCACGGTCTCCCCGGTTCTTGAGTGATGGACTTTGACCCACGCTTTCTCAGATGCCATCAGCTTATCACGAAAAATGTCTTTCAAGCTCAAATATAAGCAGATCCCTAGAAAACATTCAAAAATTGTGAAGACGTAAAAAATTAGCTGCAAAATGAGTAAGGATGCGAGAGAGGAGCTGATGAATAGAATCGCGGGCGAGATAATCTTATCATCTAACCCCGGAAAAATGATGAGGAAATGGAGAAATTTATTCGAGTTAACGCAGACCGAGATCGCGAGGATAATGGGGATATCGCCATCCGTCTTAAGCGACTACGAAAACAATAGACGGCATTCCCCTGGAACACAATTCGTTAGAAGATTTGTTCAAGCGTTAATCGACGCCGATGTCAAGAAGGATGGAGCGCACATCAAGAGGTACATGGTGTTTCGTAGAAATCTAAGCGCGGCGGTGATCGATATGGAGGAATACGATTCGCCTAGGAGTATAGCCGAAATCGTGGACGCTCTCGACGGAGAAATCTTAACCGGGGAGAAATGGCTTGAAATTCCGCTATACGGCTACACCATAATAGATAGCATCAAGGCCATAAGGTCTCTAGACGCCTTAGACTTCCTCTATCTATTGGGGAAAAACCCCATGAGAGCCGTGGTCTTTACGGGGGTAACTCGGGGAAGATCGCCCATAGTCGCCGCGAGACTATACCCGATTAAGCCGAAAATGATCGCGATTCACGGTCCTCCAAGCCGAGAGCACGTAGACCCCCTAGCGATCGAATTAGCGGAGCTCGAAAGCCTATGCTTCGTGCTTTGCCGCCTCGAAAGCGTTGAAAAAATAGTAGATAGGCTGCGTTCTCTTAGGAAATGATCCGAATTAATTGGCGAAAAGGCTGTGAACGATTTTTGAATCGCCTTATAATATGCAACGAGATGCGGCGATTCGGCAAAACATAAATTGATTTATTCAAGGCTTTTAAACATGCCTTCAAATGAGAAAAACTTTCCCCCGAAGATCCTCGAGGGTAAAGAGCCGGTTCACGATCTCGATCTCGAGGAAGTAAGGTCTCTTTCAGATCTAATTTCTCAATTTAAGAAATCAGGTGGGTTCACGGCTTCTAGCCTCGCGAAGGGGATAGATATTTTGAGGGAAATGATCGATGATCGAGGGTGCGAGAGATGGCTCTCCTTCATCGGCGCCATAATCGCCACGGGAGCTAGGGGAATCATAGCGAATTTCTTGGATAAAGGCTTATTCAAATACGTAGTTACCACCTGCGGTGCGCTTGATCACGATATAGCTCGAAGCGTGGAGAGCTATTATTCGGGAGAATTCGGAATAAACGACAAAAAATTAGTGAGGGAAAGCGTTCACAGGGTAGGCTCCGTCTTAGTGCCGCAGAAAAGCTACGGCCTAGCGATAGAAAAATTCATGCAGCAGACCTTGGAAGAGCTCTATAGCCTCGGAATAAAGGAAATTGGATCAGCGGATCTTTGTAGATACATCGGCGAGAGGATAAACGATGAATCCTCTTTTCTGAGAAAGGCATACGAAAAGAACGTGATGGTCTTCGTTCCCGGAATTATGGAC
>JAGHCZ010000059.1 GCA_021160205.1 Nitrososphaerota archaeon
CGTCAACAGCATACCAAGAATAAGAAAATCTTTGGAATATGCGGCCGCCGGGATTTGAACCCGGGACCACCAGCGTGGCAGGCTGGCGTCCTACCAGACTAGACTACGGCCGCCGATTCTCGATTGTGTTTCTTGGTTATTTAGATTTTGCGGTAGTTTTTTGAGGCTTTCTCGGTTTTATGTTTTCTCGAATCTGGTCCTAAGTTCTCTTATTACTTCATCTAGCCTTAGATATCGTTTTCTTCGGAGCTGCTTTAGGATCACGCTCGCGGGAACTCTGGTCTCCGGGTCTATGTCTATGAGCTTCCAGCCGTGTTTCCTCACGAGCTCCTCCTTGGTTGCCGGGAAGACCGCGTCGGCTAAGACTTCAGCCAGCGAATCCACTCCATAACTTCTCGTCACGCTTGGAAGTTCTCCGGTTCTCATGAACTTCTCCATCCGCGCGGCGTCGAGGTACATGCTTATCCCGTGGAAGCTGAGATAAACCTTCTTAGATCTCCTGCCCTCGGCTCTCTTCCTGATCTTCCTGAGATCCTCGTCCGTAAACTGGTAGATGTTGTGCTCGCCGAGCCCGAAGAGCCTGCTATAGGATATTTCTTCGTCGTCGTAAGGGGGATCCTCCTTAGAGTAATCCGCGATCGGAATTATTCCCATATCTTTAAGTTCCCCGATGACCTTTGGATCCGTTTTCCAACCAGATCTCGGTTCAAAAGCCGCTCTAACGCTTTCCAAGTCGACCTTTTCAAAGAGCCTTCTAAGATCCTGAATCAAGTCCTCTGATAAAATGAGGCTTCTCGGGGTCTCTAAGATCAAGATCCGCGAATTAAGCGCCCTGCAGATCTCGATGCATTTTTCTAGATATTTTATCGCTCTCCCGCTGGGCTTTAACTTCTCGAAGTGGGTTATCACCCTATTCGCTTTCACCGCGAACTCGAATCCTGGCGTAACCCTCCTCCGCCAAGACCTGACTAGTTGGAGATCTTGAATTGTATAAAACGTGGAATTAACCTCAACGAATCTAAAGGCTAAAGAATAGGTTTTAAGAGGATCTCTCCCTGGAACTATGAAATATTGCCATCCACCGCAGCCTATCAAGAGCTCAGGCACGTTAAAACAAAATTATCGATGAAATATTTGTTTTAAACCTTAACGACGAGTGAGTTTTTATTTAAATCTCGATGCGCCCTCATCTATGAGAAGGAGAGTTGGCTGAAATTAGGTTGGGGACAAGCGGCTGGAGCTACGCAGATTGGGAGAAAATATTCTACAAATCCGGTGAAAGCAAGTTTCAGAAATATTCGAGTATTTTTAATACGGTTGAAATAGACTCCACGTTCTATTCTTATCCCGATCCAGATTTAGTTAAGGGATTATCTAAAGCAGCTCCAGAAGGGTTCATGTTCGCGGCGAAAATTCCGTCCCTAATCACCCACAAAAAGAAACTTAGCCCAGATAAGGCGGTTAAAAGGGACCTCGATCATTTTTTAGAGCTTATGGAGCCGTTGAAGAAATCGAAGAAGCTAGGGCCCCTCCTAATTCAGCTTCCGCCGAAATTCACGTATCAGGAGCATTTCGACTCGTTTAAGAGCTTCATGAGAATTCTGCCAAGTGAATATAGGTTTGCGGTGGAGTTTAGAGATGCGTCTTGGATTCGGGAGGATGTTTTGAGCATGCTTTCCAAGAGAGAGGTAGCCTACACAATAGTGGACGAACCGCTCCTTCCTCCCGAGCTTCACGTGACGGCGGATTTCGCCTATGTTAGATGGCATGGAAAGGGGAAGAATCCGTGGTATTATTATCATTATAGAAGAGAGGAGCTTGAGGGGTGGAAACCTAAACTCGACGAATTGAAAGAGAAAGTCGATAAAATTTACGGGTATTTCAATAACCACTTCCATGGATACGCCGTTCACAACTGCCTTCAGGTTCTAGAGATCTTGGGAATCATAACTCCGAGGCAGAGAAAGG
This sequence comes from Nitrososphaerota archaeon, assembly GCA_021160205.1. The sequence continues at coordinate 1,969 of JAGHCZ010000059.1, forward strand.
CGTTAAAGGAAGTCGAAAAAGCGCTTCAAACTCGGGAAACTCCATCTCTAACCCTTACAGATCTTCTTCCACCGGAAAAGCTTCCAGAAAAAATTGAGGAGCTATTAAGGATCTTGACCGATGAGCGGAGATTGAAAAGAGCGGAGGCGATTGAATCGAAGCTGATAAAAATCGAAGAACAGGCGTATGGATATGTTTCCGCAAAAGTTAAGGACTATACGATCATAATCGATCTGGAAAAGCGCATTATAATCCACGATTGCGCGGATTGGTCTAGGGTCGGAGCTAGGCTGAACTTCTGTAAACACGTCGCCGCCCTCTTCCTACATCTAGACGAAGGACGTGCGAGGGAAATCTTACAAGACGTTATCAGAAATCGAGCGCAGTGGACGTTTAGAGAAATGTGAAACTCCTTTCGCGACCCGTCGACATGGGTCTCAGCCGCCTCCTATTCCGGCCGCTTGCTCCACGATTGAGATTATCCTCGATGCAACGACCCACGCCTCCAAAGGCTCTGGCCAAATGCTGACGACCTCATCCGCGCACTCGATAGTCTCTCTGCGGAACTTTCCCCTCGGAAAGCCGCCTATCATTACCAGCGGCTTCTCGGCTGAAACGATGTTTTCCCCGATTTCGCTCCACTTCGTCAAGGTTCCATCTTCGGAGAGGAGTATTTTTAGATCGGGGTTTATTTCCTCGATGAGGCGGTGCAGGCTTTTCTCTTCCAGCTTCATTAAAGTTTTTCCATCCGCCTCGACAACGGGCTCGCTGTAAAGTTTCTCGATCAAGCCCTTAAACCGCTCATATACTCTGGGAAGCCTTGTCTCGGGATTTATCCAGATGACGTGGCCGCTTCTAGTCTGAACGTAAACTTCCAATAGCCCGCGCTTGTTTAATGGGGATCCTAGGGCTTCCAGAAGAATGAAGTGGATTATATCCGGTCTTCCCCGCTTCCCCGCTTCATTCAAATTTTTCATAGCCGCGTGATGATACGACCTATCTAGCAATATTTCCTCGGGCTTTTTCCCCCTCCTCGCGGCATAAGACCTAACCGCTGGATGACTTCTAATGCTCCTAGGGACGAGCTCTATAGCGGCTTCAACCACGGCCAAGACCAGTCGCTCCAACTCCGAGGTCGGTAATGCATAATTACCGTTTTAAGGATCACTCTTAGGCGGAGAAGCGTTGAGCAATGTTAAGAAAATCGCCCTCGACAGGATCGCGAGGCTGATGGAATTCGCCGAAAAACATGCATTAGAGAGGCCGGAGCTCGCAAGGGAGGCCGGAAGACTAGTTCTGAAGATCTGCAGGAAAGCCAGGGTCAGGCTTCCACCTCGCTATCGGAGACTTATCTGTAGAAAATGTGGAACGCCGTTCTATATCCCGGGATCCTTTACGGTGAGGGTGAGAGATAGAAGGAGCACGCACGTTGTTATCAGATGCAATACGTGTGGGCATATTAGGAGAATTCCGGCTGTAAAGGAGAAGAAGCGGAAAGCGGCCGGCTAACGGCGTCACCGAGCTGAAGAATGCTAAAAAGTAAGTTTTTCAGCTTTTTGAAAGGCGGATGGTGTCGCCTGTGCAGCTGGCCGAGCCGATGGGATTGATTCGAAAAGTCGCGACCTATCTGAAAGAGAATAAGGTAGTCGACCCTCCTTCGTGGGCGATGTTCGTAAAGACCGGAGTTCACAAGGAGAGACCTCCACAGGATCCCGACTGGTGGTATATCAGAGCCGCCGCTATAATGAGAAAACTCTACCTTAAGGGCCCTATAGGGGTCTCCAGGCTTAGGACAATGTACGGAGGCAGGCAGAGGAGGGGGCATAAGCCGCCGAAGTTCTCGAAGGGCAGCGGGGCGATAATTAGGAAGATCCTTCAGCAACTGGAAGCCGCTGAGCTTGTTCAAAAAGCGGATAAGAAGGGAAGAATTCTCACTCCGAAGGGTAGGGAGCTGCTGGAGGAAGCGGCGAAGGTTATGCTTAAGGCGGAGACCACTCAGAAATCTTAGTCTTGCTCTCTTGAGTACGGTATCCCGAGAGAGGCTGGAACGCCTATTCTCTTCCTCACGTTTTCGAATGATATCATGATCAGCGTTAAGATCGTTATTAGGTAGGGAAGCATCGCGAGGAAGTATGGGCTCTGCGCTCCAAATCCGAAGAGCTGAAGCCTGAACTGTATCGTCTCAACTCCCCCGAACAGATACGCTCCGAGAATTGCTCTAAGCGGATTCCACGTCGAGAGGATCACCAACGCTAGGGCGATGAACCCCTTGCCGGCCGTTAAGCCCTCTTGCCAGAATGGATGAAATCCTATGAACAGATATGCTCCGGCTAGTCCAGCGAATCCCCCGCTTACCATTGTCGCCGAATATCTGACGAGGTAGACGTTTACTCCAAGCGAGTCCGCCGTAGCGGGGTCTTCTCCAACCGATCTAAGGCTTAACCCAAACCTCGTCTTAAAGAGAATGTACCACATTATAGGGGCGGCGATGTAGGAGAAATATACCAAGACATTATGAGAAAAGAAGCTTTCTCCGATTAGAGGAATATTCGAGAGAACCGGGAGGGAGATCTCGGGAAGCTTTGGAGCTTCTTGAGTCATAAGGGCTTCTTGAGGAAGCGCTGGATTAAGTGCGAGGAGAATCCTTTTCCTGATCTCGGGGAAGGCTATGAACCCGCTTAAGCCCAGACCCAGCATGGTTAAGGCTAATCCGGTAACAACTTGATTTAGTCTCATGTGAACAGCCATAACCGCCAATATCAGGCTCATTAAAACCCCGACTATAATTGACATTAGTATCGCTGCGAAGTAGCCGTAGGCTATGGTGAATATGAAGGATAACGCGGCTCCCATGATCATTATCCCTTCGAGCCCGAGGTTCAGGATTCCAGACCTCTCAGCATAAATCTCTCCTAGCGATGCTAGGAGATAGACCGTTCCCATCTGCACGGTTGTGTGAAGAACGGATTCTATCCACTCCATCATGAGCCATTACCTCCTCTCTCAAAAATTATTTGATAGCGCTTGAAGAATTCGCCCATCAATATGAATAGAAAGATTATCGCCTGAATCATTTGAGTCGCGGCCTTCGGAACGTTCATCGAAGCCTGCAAGCTTTCTCCAGCGGTCAGTAATCCCCCGAAAAACAGGCTTGCGACAACGATCAACCAAGGATTTAATCCCGCCAAGGCCGCTACGATTATCGCCGTATATCCGTAGCCCGGAGAAGCTCTCGGCCTCAGTCTTCCTATGATCCCGCTGACTATTGAGAGTCCCCCTATGCCGGCAAGTCCTCCAGAGAGAAATGATCCGAGCATAATAACTCTTGAGACGTTGATCCCAGCGTATTTAGCGACGTTAAGGCTGTGGCCCACCACGTTTATCTCGAATCCGATTTTAGTATATTTCATGACGAAGAACACGGCTGCGGCGGCTAGAATCGAGATAAGAAGACCCGTGTAAGCAGGGCTATCAAGTACAAAGATGAACTTGGCATAATTCGGGAAGGCGATTGAAAGGGGGAATCCGTATCCTTTGGGATCTCTCCACGGCCCATGTATTAAGTAATCAACGATCAATATCGCGACGTAGTTCAGCATTAGGGTGGTCAATATCTCGTTCACATTCAGCTTACTCTTTAGGAAAGACGTTATGAGACACCATACCCCCCCTAAAAGAAAGGACGAAATCGTCATCAAGGGCAAAAGAAGATACTCGTTAAATGCTCCGTAATAAACGTGAAGCAAAACAACCCCCGTCGCCGCTATCATCCCCATATATATTTGACCTTCGGCGCCTATGTTCCAGAAATTCATCTTAAACGCTATCGCAATCCCCAGAGCGCTTAAGCATATTGGGATCGACTGTTTAACGCTTTCGAAGAGCAGTCTAGGGACGATGAACGCCCTCGCCATCACCGCAAATGCTTCAAAGGCGTTTATTCCCATAAGCGTGAGGATCACGGCGACGGCGGCGAATGAGAGGAGAATCGCTAGGACCGTCGTTAAAATCGATATATGTCTCGGATACGTTAGCCTTCGTTCAATCTTGATGCTTCCGAATTTCGTTCGTATTTTCAGAGACATTTTCCGAGTCACCGAGCTTGGGCGACGGCTTTAGACATGAGTAAACCTATTTTTTCAACATTTGCTTCTTCTCGGCTTAAAACTCCCGTAATTCTTCCTTCCAACATGACGGCGATTCGATCGCTCAGCATGAGTATCTCGTCTAAGTCTTCGGAGATGAATAAGATCCCTGAGCCTAGTTCCCTATATCTCAGTAACGTCTTATGAACAAATTCCGTAGCCCCAACATCGAGACCCTTTGTCGGATAAGCAGCAATTATCAATTTCGGCGCGCCCCCGCCTATCAAGCCCGACAATTCTCTCGCAAGGATTAATCTCTGCAGATTTCCACCCGAAAGAGATCTAGCCTTCGCAAAGATGCTCGAGGTCATTATCTCGAATTCCTTAACGAGTTTCTCCGTCTCCTCGAATATCTTCTTCCAGTTTAAAAGGAGCTTATTCGAATACGGTGGATACCTGTATGCCTTGAGAAATAGGTTATCAGCAATTCTAAGATCTTTTACGATTCCCCATCGCGTACTTTCTGGGGGGATGTACGCTACTCCGAGCTCTATTATCTCTTTAACGTTCTTATTCGTTACGTCAACTCCGTCGATCATCACTTTTCCTTTAGTCGCCTTTCTTAATCCGATCATCACTTCTGCTAACTCTACTTGACCATTTCCGCTTACTCCGGCTATTCCAACGATCTCCCCTTTTCTAATCGTTAAGTTTACTTTTCTTAAGGCCAGAACGCCTTTATCGCTTAAGGCTTCGAGATCGATTAGTTTGGCGATTTCAGGACCGGGCTTAGATTCGGCTTTCTCAATTTTGAGGATCACCGGCCTTCCAACCATATAGTTCGCGAGCTCAACGGGGCTGGTTTCCGCCGTGTTCTTCGTTATGATTACTTTTCCTCTTCTCATCACCGTTACGCGATCACTGACCTCCATCACCTCGTTTAATTTATGGGTGATGAATATTATGCCCTTGCCCTCCGAAGCCATTCTTCTCAAAGCTTTAAAGAGGCGCCTGGTTTCTTGAGGAGTTAAAACGGATGTCGGCTCATCTAAAATGAGTATATCAGCTCCTCTGTAAAGTATCTTCAACAACTCTACTTGCTGTTTTTCTCCCGCGGATAGCTGCCACACCTTCATTCTAGGATCTATTTTCCATCCGTAAACTTCCGCAAGTCTTTTTATTTTTTCCTCATGCCTCTCGAAATCTATTTTGAATTCGAGGTCTTTGGCTCCCAAAATTATGTTTTCGAGAACCGTGTGAGATTCTATGAGCCTGAAATTTTGATGAACCATGCCTATTCCTAGCTCAATCGCGTCTTTCGGAGATTTCAGATGAACGCGTTTATTCTTTACATAGATTTCTCCTTCATTTGGCTTGTAAAGCCCGTAGAGAACGTTCATGAGCGTGGTTTTTCCAGCTCCGTTCTCCCCCAAAAGGGCGTGAACTTCCCCTCTCTTCAGCGTGAAGTCTACATGATCATTTGCGACGACTCCCGGAAACCTCTTAACTATCCCCCGTAAAACGACTAAATCCTCCAACCCGATGCACCTTTAGCCTTCCTTCAACAAAAAATGGAGATGAATGAGGCGTAAAAGCATTTGGATCCTTCAGCTACTTCGGCAGCGGCTCCACGATGTATTCTACTAGCCAGTCCATGTTCCAGAGCATGTCGTGGTCTGCGCGCTCTCCGTTCTTTATCCTGACCTCTCCGTTTTGGTCCTTTATCGGCTCATCTAAGTTTCCTTCGATGCTGAAGGGCTCGAAGAGCAGTTCCTTCATCTCCTCATACCTCTTCTTGATCTCAAGCTGCCACTCATCAGGAATAGCGGGGTTCAGCGGCGCTAGGTAGACCACGCCCTCGGATTGGCCAGCCGTGCTTTTCTCGACGGGTTTTCTCCACCTATACGGTATGTAGTCTCCAATTCTCGCCCAAATATCTACTGGTATCCAGCTGTTAGTCGCGACCATCCTGTAGAAATCTAGGTAGATCGGACCCCAGTTCGCGATCTGGCCCGTTAGA
>JAGHCZ010000039.1 GCA_021160205.1 Nitrososphaerota archaeon
GGATTGTAGGAAGATCTCGGAGATGAGCTGGAAGGAGCTTGCGAGGGAGATCGCCATGGTTCCACAAAACACCCAACTCGACTTCAACTTCACGGTCTTCGACGTAGTCATGATGGGGAGACATCCATATCTGGGGAGGTTCTCGATAGAGGGTGAGCTAGATGAAGAGAAAGTGAAGTGCTGGATGAAGCTCACCAATACCCCGCACCTCGCCGAGAGGTCGATCAAGGAGATCAGCGGAGGTGAAAGGCAGAGGGTCTTGATCGCGAGGGCGCTGGCCCAAGAGCCGAGAGTACTGCTATTGGATGAGCCTACCGCAAACTTGGACATCTGCTATCAGATCGAAATAATGAGTCTTTTGAGGAGCCTTGTGAAGAAGCTCAGGTTAACAATCATATGCGCTATACACGACCTAAACTTGGCGGCTAAATATAGCGATAGAATCATACTCCTAAACGGCGGAAGAATTAGGAAGATTGGGAAACCGGAGGAAGTATTAACGAGAGAGACCTTAAAGGAGGTATTCGGGGTTGAAGCGAAGATAGAGCGTGATCGAGAATCCGAAACCCTAGTAATAATCCCCATACGCGCCGTATCCCGAAGACTTGCCGCATCCGAGAAGCCCGATAACTCCATGAAAGCCGTGAAGAGCCCAAAACCACTTAGAGAAAAGTGAAATGAAGGTGGTTTAAGTTTTTCTAGTCCGCTCAGTAGTCTTATCTTTTAAGATCTTCTTCTACCACTGTTAATCCGAGTAATGAAGCTATCTCTTTAAGCTGTTCTCTCCAGTCGCCGTAAAAAAGTACTCTATGCCAGCCGGCTCTCCATTTGTAGTTTTTGATTATGGACTTCGTGTCAGCTTTACCTATGATCTTCGTCGAACAAGACCGCTGAGAATATTCGTTTCTCAAGATTTCGGCTGTGTGAATTGTAAGTGTTTTTTCTTCGGGGCTTAAGCCGACGACGGTGACTCTTTCTCCGGTTGGAGCTTCTACGTATATCGACGCTTTCTTGCCTCCTAGATGCGCTGAAGTTATTATGTAGGGAACGGTTTTTTCGTCGCCGTAGTTATACGGAGTTATAGGAGCGAAGCAGTGATAATACACGATTTCGTCATTAAGCATGTCAGGGCTTGGATCGTTTATGAACCCCGGTCTATTCGCTAAATATTTCATCAACAATAACAACACCGCCGAATATGCATCCGCCTCGCAGACCGGCACGGCCTCGTCCTTTCTGATGAGCTCCATGAAACCTAGGCAAGGCCACGCGTCTAAGAATCCGTTTCTGTAAAGGACTATGCAATCTACCGCTATTGCATCGGCTTTATAATTTTCAACTATTTTTCTCATCGCTATGTACAGCTTAGCGGATTTGACGATTTCGTGTTCGTCCTTTTCTGAAACTTTTTTCGCTTCTTTTATCCATTTTTCGGCGATTTTCTTCGCCTCGCTGTCCGAGACTTTACCATAATATTTCTCGACGAATTCCCTGCTATCTATTACTATCGACGTTATCCCAAATAATGCTTGCAGCTGTCTCAAATAGCTGTAGAGGTCTATGCTCAGGGGGAACTCCGCGTTGACGAGAGTCTTAACTCCGGGGCTTACGATGAACAATATCTTAGAATTTCGAAGTTTATGTATCGCGTATAAATATCCGACGTAGCGTTTCAGCAATTCCTCACTTTCTATCTCCCTCGTAATTATCCCCAAAACCCGCTTTCCCTCGGCTTTAGCCCTAGGATACTCTAACAATAAATCACCGGCAGCGCCGTAAGTTTCAGCAATAAGCACCGTAGGCTTATCGCTTCCGATTATTGGTCTAACCAATCCATACAACGAGTTAAACAGAAACGCGATATATCCGGCGGCGTCCTTAGTTCTATTCAAAGCCTCGGAGGCCTCTTGAGAATTAGTTACGTTGAAAGAATGAAACTCCACATCGGGATAGAGCCTCGTTAAAATTTCCATGATCCTTTTTCTTCTCTCCTCGAACAACTTGGTTGATTCAGGGGGTTCTCCCAAGGCGCCGGAGGGAGGTGCCACGAAAAATATCCCCAATTTGCATTTTTTGTTCATAACGCGGTTATCTAAGATCGTAACGATAATATATGAATTAACTTTCTTTCCACTGAAGCATGGTTTAGGATAATGTTTATATATGGAATTTGGGTTTTTGTTTGTGCCATGGAGAAAAATTTTGACACCTCTAACGAGAAAAAGATCACGAGAAGAGACGCTCTATCTACCGCCGGCAAGGTTGCTATAAGCGCGGTAGTCGCTGGAGTTGTTGCAGGAATTGGAGGATATTATGCGGGATCCGCTGTTCCTGCGAAGACGGTTACATCGATCTCGACTAAAACAGTAACGAAAGCTGCAACCGTGACTGCGTCGCCTACAACGATAACTAAGACCGTTACCACCGCTCTCGCAGAGTTTGCCAAGGGACTGAAGTTTACCTACGTTACCCACGGCGGCGAGGAAAACGTCTTCTGGAACACCGTTCACCTCGGAATGAAAGAAGCTGCCGATGTCTTGGGATGCGACGCTGTAATGATAAGGCCCAAGGTCGAAGGAGACTTAGGAATGATAATGTCAAACTTCGAAACCGCGATAGCGGAGAATCCTGACGGAATAGTCGCAACAGTATGCTACGAAGCAGAGCTCAAAATGATAAAGAAGGCCACTGAAGCCGGAATACCCGTAATCGTCGCGAACATAGATGCACCAGATCCCGAAAAGAGGAAAGAAGCGGGAGGACTCTGCTTTATCGGTCAGAACCTTGAGCCTGCAGGCTACTTCCTAGCGAAAGCTCTGAGCAAATATTATCCAGAGGGATCACACGTATTGATAATCATCGAAGGGCCTGGAATGGTGTGGGCTGAGCAGAGATGCCACGGAATAGTGCGGTTCTTGGAAGAGTACGGCTGCACCTACGACAGGCTGGACGTCAGCTTCGAATTAGCGGAAGTCGAGTCGAGGCTTTCAGCGTATTTGGAGGCCCATCCACCTGTTGAGGAAACCAAGGCGATAATGAGCGTAGGCTATACTGCTCCTATAGCCGGCAAAGTTCTAGAATCTATGAACGTTCCGCCGGGGAAGGTCGCGATAGGCACTTTCGACATAGTTCCGTTGGTCATCGACGGCATAAAGTCGGGATACGTCCAAATAGCGCTTGACCAGCAGCCATATCTACAGGGATTCCTCCCAATCGTTCAGCTGGCACTAATGAAGAAATACGCTCTAGGAGCATGGGACGTGGATACGGGTCACGCTATAGTCGATCAAAGCAATGTAGACATAGTAGCCGACTTATCGAAGAAGGGATATCGGTAAACTCTGAATAAAATATAAATTCTTTTTTATGGGTTTTTTGAAAATCGATAGGAGGCGATGCTATGGGTTTCAGGGAGCTGGGGATAACCGTTCTCCAAAAAAAGGAAATTAGCGTAACAATGATTCTCGTTGCGACTGTTCTAGTATTTTACAGCATTCAGCCAAGATTCTTGAGCTCTTTGAACGTCGAGGTTCTGCTGAAAATTACGCCTGAGCTGGGTATCGTCGCTCTAGGAGTTACTATGCTCATGATAGGCGGGGAATTCGATCTCTCGGTGGGATCCGTATTCGGCTTCGCGCCCTTATTAATGGCGGTTTTGTTGGGATCCGGGGTAAACACTTGGATTTCCTTCGCAGCGGTTATGGTGGTTTGCTCGTTAATCGGGGCGACTCAGGGGCTCATAACAGTTAAAACCGGTATACCGTCTTTCATAACGTCTCTCGGAGGAATGCTGATCTGGAGGGGGCTCGCCTTGGTGATCACTGGCGGGCATCCATTGTATTTCACGCCATCACAAGATTTTACTTACATCTTCACAGGTAAACTGTTCCCATTTGTCTATTCACAGTTGATCATATTCCTCGGTCTTTTAGTCATATTGCAATTTATACTCGAGAGGCATAAATTTGGAAATTGGGTTTACGCGGTGGGAGGCAGAAGACAGGCCGCAGAAGCCATGGGAATAAGCTCTGGACAAGTAAAGATTATTCTTTTCATACTTTGCTCTGTACTAGCGGGATTAGGCGGAGTAATACAATCGGCGAGAATGTCGCAAGCGATGCCGAATCAGGGATCCGGGTTAGAATTCGACGCTATAGCCGCGGCCGTGGTAGGAGGTACTTCGCTTTTCGGCGGTGTGGGAACGCTGATTGGAACGATGCTAGGAGAATTTCTCTGCAGAGTTATTGAGAATGGCCTTATAATAATTAGAGCTCCATCTTATTACTTCAGGCTCTACATAGGCATCGTCATAATAGTTGCCGTTATCGGGAACCTCTATATACAGCGTAGAACTGTTAGGATGCGGGTGAGGAAATAAATGGCCACACCCCTAGTGGAAATGGTGAATATTCACAAATGGTTTGGAAGCGTTCACGCATTAAAGGGTGTGGATTTCAGAGTGGATCGCAGCGAGATCGTAGGGCTTGTCGGAGACAACGGCGCTGGTAAATCCACTCTCATAAAGATATTATCCGGTTTAATCCCGCCTGATGAAGGGAAAATCTTCTTCGAAGGAAAAGAAGTGCATTTTAGATCTCCGAAAGATCCCATGAAACTCGGAATAGAAACGGTGTATCAAGATTTAATGGTAGTTCCATATCTCAACGTATACAGGAACATCTTCTTGGGAAGAGAGCTGGAGAAAAAGGTGGGGCCATTCAAGGTGCTCGATATAGAGAGAATGAAGAAGGAGGTTGAAAGGCTTCTGGGAGACCTAGGCCTAAGAGTGGCCTCCTCCGATCTACCAGTTGAAGCTCTCTCGGGAGGTCAAAGACAGGCCGTCGTGATAGCGAGAGCCATGTACTTCAAGACCAAGTTGCTCATATTAGATGAGCCGACGAACAATCTCTCTATAAAAGAAGCTAGAAGAGTGTTAGACATGGTCTCAGCCCTCAAACGCGCCGGAATATCCTGCATCTTCATAACGCATAATCTCCACCACGTCTACCCGGTAGCCGATAGGATAGTCGTGTTAAATAGAGGAGTAAAGATCGCAGACCTCAAAAAGAGTGAAACCACCGTTGACGAAATAGAAAAATTGATAGTGAGCGCGTAGATACATGGTGAATTTTCGCGTTAGTTTACGTTCAGCCGCGTCTGCCAACGTTATATAGCCGCGTTTTATCTCTTATATGCGGGGTGGCTAAGGCTGCCTGTTCCAATCGGAGTAGTTTCCAGCGGAGCCAGCGAGTCAAGGGCCTCGGTGATCCTCTATGATGGCATGGAGAGGGTTGTGAGAAATGAAAGCTTAGTGATCGTCAGAAATAGGAACGGAGAAGACGTTCTAGCGGTGTGCAGAGGCGGAAGGGGGCTGAACGAGAACGTTAAAACCGCCAGCTTTTCCCCTGGCGTGGCTTACGCGAAGACCGGTAAAATTCCCAGCAGCGTTAAAGAATTCTACGTGTTCAATTTGGAGATAATAGGGGCGATAGGGGAAGATGGCCTCGAGCAAAATAAGCTGATTATTGCTCCCACTTCCATAGTGGAGATGTTCACAAGCGAAGATGATCCCATGAGATATCTCTCAGATTCAAGCCTAGTTCTGGGTCATTATTGGGCCGAGCCCAAGTGGAAGGTTCCCATCCTAAAACAGTACATCAACTATCACATAGGGATCTTCGGAGTGACGGGATCCGGTAAAAGCTATTTGGCGAGATACGAGGTTATTCCGCTTCTGAGAAACGCCGGATACAGCGTAATAATCATGGATTGGAAAGGAAGCGACTACGCCCCACACTTTGAGCACTCGATCCCGCTGGACAACATAAAAGTGGATAACACCACGGTCATTAAGTACTTCAATCACCTAACGAAGAACTTCGGCTATATGGGGCGAGAAGACAACCCGGTCTCCGCGGCCGTGGAGAGAGCCCTGAGAACGACCGAGTGGAGAGGAAAACCCCCCGAAGAAGCTAGGAAAATGATCTACATGCAGGCCAAGTCGATCCTCCAGCAGCAGGGCTCAACGGGCTCAAAAGGAAGAGAGATGAGCTTGTTCTGGCAGAACAGGCTGGATTCATCATTTGAACTCATAACCGAGGAGGAGATTGAGCGATTCCTCGGGACGATCGAGCCTTGGCAGATCCTAGCTCAAGCCAAGGATAAGGGAATAGTGGTCGTGGA
>JAGHCZ010000123.1 GCA_021160205.1 Nitrososphaerota archaeon
CTGATATATTGGAACCTTGAATAAGCCTGTTTTCTCATCGTAGAAGCCGTGACCGTGAACCGCTTTGGTGGAGAACTTGGGCATCGACGTGATCCTTTCCGGCTTTTTCATAAATTTTTATAATACAATATTCCAATCAGAATATCATGTCCAGGCTTTGGGATCTTAGAACCCTCTCGGAGATCAGGCGGCGGGCGGGCTTAACCCAGAAGGAGCTCGCGAGGCTTTCCGGAGTGAGCCAATCACTGATCTCCAAGATCGAGCAGGGGAAGATCAATCCCTCCTATGAGGCCGTGAAGAGAATTCTTCAAGCGATCGAATCCGTTAGGGCCGAAAGAAGTAGAAACCTCATCGCGAGAGATATCTGCACGAGGAAGGTGATCTCGGTCGACGTCTCGGATTCGCTGGGGAAGGCCATCAGCCTCATGAGGAAGTACGGCATCTCTCAGCTTCCGGTGTTCAATAGGGGGAAGCTCGTTGGAAGCATTTCGGAGTCAACGGTAGTTAAGAAGCTCCAGAAGATCAAGTCCCTGAAGATCGCGGTCGGAACCATAATGGACGAAGTATTCCCCACCATTCCGGAAGAAACCTCCCTAGACCTCCTAAGAGAGATCTTCCAAGAATACCCCGCGGTTCTCCTGCAGAGAAACGGGGAAATAACCGGAATAGTTACGAGAGCGGATTTGTTCAAGATCTTGGACTCGCGGCCGCCGAGGATCTGAAGAATTATTTTCGTTCAAGCGTTTAGCTCGATGACGCCTTTCGCAAAAGCTCTTTCAAGACCTCGACGTTTTCCCCGCGGCTGCTCCGCCTCCTCTTATCCACCGGTATGCCGAGCCTCTTCGCGACGTCGATGGTTCTCCCCGCCTCCTTCAGCTCGTTCAAGCTAAATCCCCTGCCGGCCCGCGCAATTATCCGCCCATCCCTGAGCTTTTTCCTGACGATCGGAGTAACTTCCATCATCCGCATCCCTCCTAATACCCTAACATCACAGAAAATCTGGAGATCAATTTAAACATCAAGCATGCTTAAAGGAGGTTTTTATCGCGCGGGGAATAAACATGACGCGTGAATAAGTGGGTTATAGTCGCGGTCACCATGATACTCGCCGTCGCATTCTCTTCTTGATCTACATCTCGAATATCTCAGAAAGCCCGCCTATGGCTCCCAAGCTGACCTACGAGGTCGGAGGATGCGGAGACCAGAAGAGCGGGGAGATCAAGCGGGGAATTCCTCCCAAAAGCGAGGTGGAGGTTGAGGTCGGCGAATCCGAGGTAAAGCTCCTACATCGCCTAAGATACGTATGCTGCGCAAAGATCGAAGTAGAACTAATGTCGGTTAAGGAAACCGATGACCAGGTTTTGATAAAGTTGCTTGAAAGGAATGTGGGGGAGATGTGCCGGTGCATCTGCAGCTACGATGTCTCGATCAAGCTCTCGGGGTTGAAGCCCGGAAAATATAGAATACAGATAATCGGGGTCGAGTTCGAGGAAATGCCCACCGAAATCCTATGGGAAGGAACAATAGAAATCTGAAGTCAAGTCTCCCTCTCTCTGAACCTCAAAGCGAGAACTATTATCAAGAGGATCACGGCGGCCACCACCAACCCATCAACATAAACAGAGTACTCCAGTATCAGGCTCCAATAAGGCCCCATCGCGTATCCGAGATATGTTAGGAAGAGGTTCCAAGGAATCGACCCGATGAACGTCAACGTGATGAATTTTCTGAGATCGAATTCGAAGAGGCCGGCGGGAAACGATATAACGGTTCGAACAGCGGGCGTCATCCTCCCGAAGAAAATCGAATACGCTCCGTATCTCAGAAACCACTTTTCCGCGAACTCCAGCTCGCGCCTGCTCAGCAGGAAATATTTCCCATATTTCTCGACGAACGGTCTTCCCAGCCTCGAAGCAATGAAGTAGAGAACGATAGATCCCGCTAGGTTGCCGAAGGTTGAGGCGATAACGGCTCCGACGAAGAATCCCTTAGAATCGTTCAGCCAAGCGACATAGCCCGCGAAGGGCATGACGATCTCGCTTGGAATTGGGATGAAGCAGCTTTCGGCGGCCATCGTTAGGAATATTCCTATGAATCCGAGTTCCTCGACGAATCGAGTCAACGCGTCCATCAGAAAGGCTGAAAGAGACATTCGGATGGAAATTGAGGAGAAACTTAACTTAAGTATCTTTTCACCGACAAAGTCGCAAGTTATTCCAGCATCTTTTTCTATCTTCGCGTCGAAGATTTTCGCATGAAACCACAGATAAATCTCAAGCCGATAGGCTACGTCCGAACGGAGCGCAGCGACTCCGAGGTCTCGCAATCGTGGCCCAAGGGAGTTCCAGGCCGCATAACGCTATTTCCAGAATATTCCGCCGGGCTTCGAGGATTGGAGGGGTTCTCGCATTTGATAATCCTGGCCTGGCTTCACAAAGTATCGGAAGAAAATAGGAACGTGTTGAAGGTGAGGTTTAGGAGGTTTACTAGGCTGGGGATGAGGTTGGAAGATCTGCCGGAGGTCGGGGTCTTCGCATCGGATTCGCCTCATAGACCCAACCCTATAGCCATAAGCATAGTAAAGGTGAGAAAGATAGATGGAGACTCGGTGTACGTGGAGGGATTAGATCTCTACGACGGCACCCCGATTCTTGATCTAAGAGCATACACTCTGTCCTACTCAATCCGCGGCTTCACGACCCCAAGCTGGTACCAACGGTTAACCGAAAAACTACGAAGCGCACGCGGCTAAGCTCTGAAAAATAGATCATCTTTTCCTTCGATATTTTCTAAACTTGCTCTTAATGGAGAAATACCCGATAACAACGCCGCTTATGAACGCCGCGAGCAATAAGACCGCGATTTCTACGATGTTTCCAGCGGCTTTCTCGATCGTGTAAGTCGACACGGAGGTCACGGTGCTAAACGACGTCTCGGTGACCGTTTCATGTATGGTCCTGCTTTCCGTGAGAGTATAGGTCTCCGTGCTGGTAACGAGCTTAGGAAAAAGGAGGTCGAGGACGCGGAGATAGCAAGGGAGATCGAAAAAGTTAGGGGGATCTGGCTTAGGCACGCTCCGAAGGATTACTTCCACCTATGATTCTTCACAGATCTTTTCCCTTCAGGATCTCGGCGGCGATCCTCCTAGCATCGGCCTCTTCCGCAGTTATCTCTTCCTCGACTCTGTAATCGGATTTCCTGATCAATGACTTGAGTTTATCATCTACCTTTCTCA
>JAGHCZ010000044.1 GCA_021160205.1 Nitrososphaerota archaeon
AAAGAAAACCATGGTCGAGAGATTTCTCTTGGATTCCCAGATTTTGAAAATGATAGAAGGCACGCCGGAGATTCAGAGAATAATAATTTCGAGATTTCTGGCTAAAAATTTAGACGACGAAGCGGAAAAGGATTAAAATGAAGTAGCCGCATTTGTTTTAGCTGGAGAATTGACGGCTAAGCTGCTCACCGCGTCAATAGCATCCTACGCAATTTTCTTATTTTTACCGCTTATTGGCCAGTTTATAGGTCTAAATTTCAACGATTCCGCATCGCTGAACATTTTCACTCTTCTGCTTACCTGTCTAGCGGCTGTCGCGGCGCTCCTCATAACAGAGAAAAAGATCGCTTCTTCGTTTTCTTCGCCCCTTATCGGAGGGGTTGCGGCTCTAGCATCTGCCTATCTGATCGCTTTTCTTTCAGAGGATTCGCTTGAGGGGATTGTGGCGATATATTTTTCACCTCAGTACTTCTTGGCGGTATGCGGATCAGCCGTCATCGCGGCGGCGCTCAGTTATCTTATCAAATCAGAGAAAATCCCCGAACTTAAAAAAGAAACCAAAATCGAAGAAATAAGTGAGAAGGAAAAACCAAAAGTCGAGATGATTAACTGTCCCTACTGCGGCCGTCAAATTCCAGTTGACTCGATCTTTTGCCCATTATGCGGAGGCAGGATTGGAGAAGAAGAAAGATGAAGATTAAACTACTCGCATTCGACAGCATGGGTACGAGAAGCATGTGCTCAGCCATAGAGACGAAAAACGCGAAAATACTGATCGACCCAAGCGCCGCCCTCGGCCCTCACCGCTATGGACTAAAACCTCATCCATTAGAGCGTGAAAAGCTTAAAGAACATAAAGCGTTGATACGGGAAGAGGCGGAGAATGCTGACCTGATCATTATAACGCATTACCATTACGACCATTTCCCGAGACCAAGTGAAGAGATCAATTGGCTTAAAGGAAAATGCATCCTGCTAAAAGACCCAATTAACATGATAAACTTCAGTCAAAAGATGCGGGCTAAAATATTCCTTGCGAGGCTGAGGAAAATCGGCGCGAAACCCAAGATCGCCGACTCCAAAGAGATGAGAATTCAAGGCTGCAAAATCTCCTTTTCTCCGCCGGTTAATCACGGCAACGATTCAAAGCTTGGGTTCGTTCTAGAAGTTTTGGTGATGGAGGGCGGGGAGAAGGTCGTTCACTCATCCGACGTTGAAGGATTTGTAAATGAGGATCAGCTCAAGTTCGTTTTAAGACATAAGCCGGATGTCTTGATCTGCGACGGGCCCATGACTTACATGCTCGGAAGCAGGTTTAGCGAAGAAGACCTCGAGAAGTCTCTTGCCAACCTCATCAAGATCGTGAAAAAGGGATTTCTCAGCGATTTAATTATAGATCATCACGCGGCGAGAGATCTTGAGTGGAGATCGAGAATTAGTCCCTTGCTTAGGGAGGGAGACGGAGCCGGGGTCAGAGTGATTAGCGCCGCGAGCTATATGGGGATGAAGGAAGAGCTCCTCGAAGCAAGGAGAAAGGAGTTATACGAGAAATTTAAGGAGGAAGCCGGCGGAGAAGTTTCAAAGAGATCCTTAAGTTCTGGATCGACGAGGGGTAATGGGTTAAGACGACATGTCACTCCTAGATGAAGAAGGCATCCTAAGCAGGCTCGCTAAGCCCGTGGCGGAGGCATTCAGAGAGAGATTCAAGCATTTTACAGAACCCCAGCTCGAAGCCGTACCGAAGATTCTCGCGGGGAAAAACTTGCTCTTAATGGCGCCAACCGGAACCGGGAAAACGGAGGCGGCTCTTCTCCCGATTCTAAGCAAGCTGGTCGTCGGGGGGAGAACTCCGGGCATAAAGATTCTCTACATAACTCCTTTGAGAGCGTTGAATAGGGATTTGCTTGAGCGGATCGATTGGTGGTCTCAGAAGCTCGATTTCAAAAGCGCAGTTAGGCATGGGGACACTTCCCAGAGGGAACGGAGAGTTCAGAGCCTCGAACCTCCAGATCTCTTAATTACAACTCCGGAGACCTTACAGGTAATCTTAACTGGTAAAATTTTGAGGAATCACTTGAGAACTGTTAGATGGGTGATAATCGACGAGGTTCACGAGCTCGCGACCGATAAAAGAGGAGGCCAGCTGGCGATAGGACTTGAAAGACTTCGGAGAATCGTCGGAAGAGATTTTCAGAGAATAGGTTTATCGGCCACGATCGGGAATCCCGAGAAGATCGCTAAATTCTTGGTCGGATCGAATAGAGAATGCGAGATAGTTAGAGTGCCCGTGGCAAAGAACATGGACATCAAAGTGATTTATCCCGAGCCCGTCGAGGAAGATAGAATACTGGCGGGGAACATAGGAGTTCACCCCGAAGTAGCTGCGAGACTCAGGGTCATCAAATCACTAATCGACTCCCATCAGTCAACTCTGATTTTCACGAATACAAGACCCCTCGCGGAGATCTTAACGAATAGATTTAGGGTTTGGAATGAGCACATGCAGATCGGAATACATCACGGATCTCTCTCGAAGTCGATGAGGATCTCGACGGAGGAAGCGTTGAAAACCGGGAAGCTGGCTGGAATAGTTTGCACATCGTCGCTTGAACTAGGAATAGATGTCGGAAGAATTGATTTATGCATCCAATATAATTCCCCGAGGGAGGTCACTAGGCTCATTCAGAGAGTCGGCAGAAGCGGCCACGGAGTCGGCAGGACGGCGAAGGGCGTCATCGTGGCCATAGATTCGGATGATGCGCTTGAATCGTTGGCTATCACGAGGAGGGCGATGGAGGAACTCTTGGAGGAACCGGAGATACCCACGAAAAGTTACGACGTTATCATGCATCAGGTCGCCGGATTGATCATCGAATACGGCAGAATCAAGCTCGAAGAAGCGCTTGACCTATTCAGACAAGCCTATAATTTCAGGGACTTAACCTTAGATGAGCTCAAATTCGTTGTGGAGCATATGATAAATCTAGGAATAGCGGATCTAAGAGGCGATGAGATATCTAAGCCCAGGAACACGAGAGAGCTCTACGAATACTACTTTAACAACCTCTCCATGATCCCCGAGCAAAGGCAATACATAGTCATAGACGAAGTAAAAAACGAGCCCGTTGGAATACTTGACGAAGAATTCGTCGCCGAGTACGGCGATCCTGGAACGAGGTTCATCTTAACCGGAAAAGCATGGGAAATCCACAACCTAAGCGGAGACAGAATCTACGTCGCGCCCCTAGCGGATTACGAGGGAGCTATTCCAAGCTGGGTTGGAGAAGAAATACCTGTGCCCTATGAGGTCGCGATCGAGGTCGGATCTCTGAGAAGAGAGTATCGGGATAGAAGGCTCAAAGGAGAAAATGGGGCGAGCATAGCCGAGGATATCGCTAGAAGATATGACGTCGATGGAAAGGTGGTCTTAAGGGCATTCAAAGAAGTCGAGGAATGCATCAAGCAAGAAATACCCGTCCCAACGGATAAAGAAGTTTTAATCGAAGAGGTCGACCAATACGTGATCCTCCATGTTCACGGAGGGCTGAAGGCTAATAGAACAATCCAGAAACTAGTAAGCTACGTTCTCTCAGAGAAAATCGGATCACCCATCAAGGGGCAACAGGACCCATATAGAATAGTGTTTAGATCCAGCCAGATTTCATCAGACCTCGTCATTAACTCGATTAGGGAGATTTTATGTGAAAATTATGAAGAAAAGCTGATGAAAGCTATAGAATCTTCAACGCTCTTCAAGAGGAGACTCGTCCACGTAGCGAGAAAGATGGGAGTAATAAGATACGAAGCGAGCCTATCGGAGATAAACCTGAACCAACTCGCCGAAGCATTGAAGGACACCCCAGTTTACTGGGAGACCCTGAATTACACGGTGTTCCACGACTACGATGCGGGAAAGGCTAAAGAGCTCTTAGAGAAAATCGCAAATGGGGAATTGAAGATTCAGAGGTGGAGATCTCCAACCGGGAAGCCTTCACCTCTTGGAAAGCTGACGTTGAGAAGATTCGAGTCGGAGGGCGAAGTTTCAACGCCTGAGGGGATGAGGAGAGTGGTATTGATGGCTGTTAGAGGGAGGCTTCTAAGCGAGTCATGGCTCGCGGTATGTGTAGATTGCTACGAATACTATGAACAGCTCTTGGTGAAAGATTTACCGGAGAAACCGAAGTGCCCCGTATGCGGATCTAATATGATAGGCTTAACGAAGCGCGTGCAAGAGGAGGTCCTAGGGCTGATCGCTAGGAGAGGCAAGCCCATTAACAAGAAGGAGCGGAGGATAATCGCGGAACTTAAGAGAAACGCCGTCCTAATCTCGAAATATGGCCGCGCAGCCGCCATCGCGCTCTCAGCCAGAGGCTTGAACCTCAAAGAGGTCACTCAAGTCTTGAAAGAGGAACCGCATGAAAGCATGAAATTAATAGACTTATTGATAGAAGCGGAGAAAAAGGCATTTCAAAGAAGGTTGGGAATCACCCCTTAAAGCAGCCCAGATCTCCATAGGACTTCTCTTTACGGAAAAAATCAGCGCACTAAATACTTAAATCATTTAGATGAGATCGTTCAATGTCGCGGTATGTCATCGAAAAAGCTTGAAAGATCTGATAAGAATAGAATTTTAGCCGGAGTCTTAGGCGGATTGGGAGAGTATCTAAACTTCGACGCGAACATCTTCAGGATAGTGGCAGTCATATTGTTCCTGTTATCCCCCATAGTGATGGTAATTCTTTACTTGATAGCGGTCTTTCTGATACCCAAGCGCGGCGAACCCAGGCCACTAGCCTCATCCTTTAACGCATCGCATCACACATCCCTAATAGCGGGATTCATAATATTTCTCATAGGAGCCGTTTTGCTGGGGCCCTCAACTACCGCCACGGCCATCACATTCATTCACCCATATGGATTCCTCGTCATATTCCAGACGGTTGCAGCGACAATTCTCATGCTAATTGGATTGCTTCTAATGGTACCTCACTTAAAGAAACTCTGATTAAATAATTCTAAAAACAAAAGCTGCAAACTTAACCACCGAAACGCACCTATGGCGGGATTTCCACATAAATTTCTTTAATTTTGGAATGAATGCAAAAATTCCCGCTAATTCTTCCGCTCTCCCAACTCGTTCACCCCTCAAGAGGAAAGGCTTATAATTCCCACCAGCTTTCAAATACGAGGTTGACATGGATATAATATCGATTTTGATAGCGGTCATCTTGGTTGTGGCCATTGCCGCTTTACTTGCGTATTTCGTATCCGTGTATAATAGGCTTTACAGGCTTAAGAACTCGGCCTCCGCTACTCTCGGCCAGGTAAGGGTGGCCTTAAAGAAGAGACTCGATATGATCGAGCAACTTCTCGACGCAGTTAAGAGCTACGCTAAATTCGA
>JAGHCZ010000136.1 GCA_021160205.1 Nitrososphaerota archaeon
GCTTCATAGGACCGGAATCAAGCTTCAGAGACGGAAACGCGCTCAGATGCCCTCAATGCAACTCAACGGATGGAATAGAGCTTTATCATAAGAGGTATTATTGCCCGGATTGCAAGAACGAATCCAATGAAGTAAATATATCTTTCAAATGCGGAGCGTGTGGAGCGTTTTATGACGAATCAAATATGGAAGTAAAACCATTTAGAACGTTCGAGCTCTCGAAAGAAGGATTAGAAAACTATGAGAAGATAAGCGGACTCTTAAACGAGCAGCTCATGAAACTCAGGGCACAAGGCTACGTTATCGAGAGGCCGGCAACGTTGGTCGGGGAATCAGGAGTAATTCACACATTTGAGGCAATAGCTAAAAAAGGAGATGAGGTGATAGCTATCGCCATTTCGCTTGGAGAACCGCTCACTCAAACCCTCTTCAGGTTAGGAATCGCAAAGAGCGATCTAAACTTTAAGAAACTAATACTCATCACGAGTAAGGCGATTACCCCCGTTGAACGAGATTTCGCGAGATCCCTCGGAATAGAGCTTATAGGAATAACCTAGATATATGGAGCTGCTTACGACGCGGCTAAACCGCTTTCTTCTTGGTAATTCTTCTGAAGATGAGAACGCTCACGAGGATAATGGCAGAGATGACCGCGGCGCCGATGTAAGGAATTAACGCCATTATGTCAGAGACATTCACAATTAATCCAAAAATATTTATCACATCAAACTTAATGGTAGTTTCCCCTCCCGGTCCAACGACGCCTCTAGATTCGAGAGAATCGTACTTCACTCTAACCTCATATGCTCGAAGCAGGGGAATTCGGGAAAAAACGGCGATCCCATCGGCGTTCGACATCTCCCTAGAAAGTTGAGAACCATAGCAGAGCAGGACTATTTCAGCCCCTCGAATGGGCTTTCCGAACCAATCTATCACCTTAACCGTGATCCTAGCTTCTCGAATCTTTAAGAGAACCGGTTCCCCGTTGAAGGTGACGTTTCCGAGATAAACCGGTATTGAGGTATATGGGTAATTCACTCTCACAGAATAATTCGAGAATAACGCTTTTCTAAAGACCGCTTTTCCCTCGACATCGGTCAGCCCCTTAAACTTTATTTCATTACCCCGAGTTAAGATCACCTCAGATTTTCGAATGGGATCGCCGTTTTCCCAAACGACCTTGACAACCATATCCTTGATAGGCAATCTAAGCACGGTCATTCCGTGAAGATCTTTGGCTTCAATCAGCTTTGAGAGAATCGTTATGTTTTCCGACGTGTAAATCGTCAAGTTGCATAATCCATCCGGAACCAAATCGACGTGCAGCGCGACCATCGGCGCCCTAGATTCATACGTCGCTCCTGAGGAATCTCTTAAAAACCAGAGCGCGCCGAAGGGTTTGCCTTCCCACGTCACGAGCTTCAAGTTTATCTCATATATGGCCGTTGAGATGTTTTTGCGGACAGTACTAGAGATTTCAAGTGATTCTTTATAGACCTCGACTCCGCGCCAAAAAACTTTCACAGGATACGTCCCTTCGGGGATCCCGGAAAAGACTACGGAGCCGACTTTATCGGTTAGTTTCGAGATTGGGCCTAGGCTTACGCTGGCATTCGGAAGCGGCAGCCCATCAGCGCTTATTATTCTGAGTTCAGCTGCGTGTATTGGAAGCTCTATATCGGAAGCCTTTCCGGGCTCATAAACTCCAACGGAGTCCACGCATACCCCGAAGGTCGAAGAACAGTTGATCGCTTCAACTCGATACTTCCCCATCGGGAGCTGGGTGATGTTCAGGAATCCATTTCTAGAATAGGATTTTGTCGGCGGCAGCGCGCCTTCTAGATCCACGACCGTGAAGTTCGCTCCTACCGGGTTACCACCCGTATCAACTGCTTGCACGATTAAATCGGCTATGGGCAGCTTAATTTTATAAGATGGCTTCTTGACTTCGGGCATTAAAGTCGGATGATATCCTATCCAAATCCACGTATCGTAGATCTTCAAATTTTTCCAGTAAATTTGCAAAGAATGATTTCCATAGGGCACCAAGGTATGCACAGCGACCCCATTTTCAGACAGCTTCTCAATTCCATCCAAGATTATTGAGGCACCGTTTAGAGGCCTGTCCATTAAATCAATTGGCCGTATCTCAACGTTGAACACCCAAGTTCTCAAATTCTTCGACGACGCGAGATCATATGCCGAACGAGTCCCCGCATAAACGAACGGAGTCCTTTGAGGATAGCTGCCGTTCCAGTAAACCTTTATCTCGTAGTCGTCTTCCTTAAGCCTGGTTATGCGAATTGTACCGTTCTCCGGCACGGTGTATTCTCTTCGCTCGTGGTAATAAACGAGCCTCCTAATCACCACCTTAGCTCCCGTAAGCGTATGCAATCCATCAAAATCCGTTATGGTTAAGTTGAAACTTCTATAAGGCTGAATTTCGAATGGGCCGGTTGTCGGATAATTCTCCAGCGTGTAATCTATCCACTCTGGGTAGTGAACGCGGATATCTAAGTATGGTTTTTTGAATTTTTCCTCTGGAGTTATGTCGGGTGGAATAAATATTTTGAAGCAGATCTTGGTCGACGAGTCCGCGTCATTTCCGTTTAGGATGAAGTCTATGGGATTAAATGCGCTGAGCTCCAAGTTTATGTCGCAGCTCGATCCCAGATCTCTTCCACGGTATTTCTTCCAGGGGAACCAGAAAAGCGCGTTCAGAACCTTTATCGATCTGCCTTTGCAGGCGCCTATGATTGTGAGCTTGATGTCGTATTTGAGCCGACCCTCGTAGCTGTAGAACTTCATGTATTCAACCGTGTAATTTTTAATCTTGCCCTCGTTCATCATTTGATCTGCCCTTTTCAAGATTCCTTTGAGCTCCAGATCAGTGATCATTTTTAGCTCGATTCCCTGGGGCTCCGATCTCAGAGGACAATCCATATTCGTTATGTTCGCGCAAACCGTTCCCCACTCGCCCATATAGAGCTCAGAAGGCAGAAGCTCCACTTTAAAATTCCAAGTTGGCTGTGCACGAGGACTTTGGATACCTGCGAGCGCCAACGAAAAAAGAAGAAGCACGACAAGAATGACCCAAGAACTTTTCAGCCTCATTCAGCTCTTATAAGACTACAACCATAAGAATTAACCTTAGCTGGGAAGCCTCTCAGAAAACTTTATTTATCCGCCGCTTTTCTAATAAACAAGAATTCCAGAGGCGGAAAAATGAGCCCAACAGAAAACAGCCGCAAAGGAGCCTTCTTTGGCCTCTGGAGCTTTAACTATTATTACTATTATTTCGCCCTGGCATAACGCCAGGGCCCCTCTCTAGAAATTCTTTTTATAGGTGGTTTATATGTCTGGGGCCCAGTTTATAGAATTTTGGAGGTATATTCTTCGTCTCGCTATAATGCTAGTGATGGGTGTTTGTGAAAAAATCGAATCGCCGGCTGCTGAACTTGGTGATCTACGGCCTATCGGAGGTGATTTTTGTTGGTGTGGGGTAAGCAGGTAAGGCTGAATCGGATAACCCGGAATGGAAAAATGCTCTGCGTCCCGATGGATCACGGAGTAACTTCGGGACCGATTAAGGGAGTTGATAGGATCTATGATTTAATCGCGGACGTTGATCGAGGAGAAGCGACGGCGATCATAGTGCATAAGGGGATCATACGGAACCTGCCTCGACCCATAAAAGCGGGAATCATAATGCACGCCTCGGGAAGCACGTCGCTCTCCACATCTCCAAATTGGAAGGTACAGGTTGGAACGGTTGAAGAGGCAATTAGGCTCGGCGCAGACGCCGTCTCAGTTCATATAAATGTGGGGAACAAGAGCGAGCAAAGCATGCTCTCGAAGCTCGGGATGATGGCTGATGAATGTGATAAGTGGGGTATGCCGCTGATCGCGATGATGTATCCAAGAGGGGAAAACGTGAAAAACCCGAGAGACCCTAAAATCATAGCGCATGTCGCCAGAATAGGCGCGGAACTCGGAGCCGATGTAGTGAAAGTTCCCATGCCGTCATTTAACCCCGACGAAATACGCATCATAACGGAAAGTTGCCCAGTTCCAGTAGTCGCAGCCGGGGGCCCTAAAATGGATAACGATCTAAAGATCTTAGAACTCGCATACGCGGTGATGGAGGCCGGAGGAGCTGGAGTAACGTTCGGGAGAAATGTGTTCCAGCACGAGGACCCGGGGATCATTCTCAGAGCTCTGAAAGCC
Organism: Nitrososphaerota archaeon; assembly: GCA_021160205.1. Next base: position 4,228 of record JAGHCZ010000136.1, read on the forward strand.
GTGGTAATTGACGGAAAAAGCGTGGAGGAGGCATGTGAAATCTTAAAGGAGTTGCCCGCGAAATGAAAGAAATAATCCTAGCGCTCGAAAAACTAGATGAAAAAATAATAGAGCACGCGCTTGGAAAGGGCTTAAGATCTTTTTACTGCGATCCTGAAGCGGCTCCGAAAAAATTCCGAAAACTGATGAGGATATATTTTGAAAACGGCAGCGCAGACGTAAAAGTGATCGATGAGGTAAGCGATGTCGATAAAGAAAATGCCCTCAGAATCAAGGTTAAGAATCCAGAGGACTTGGATAGGACTCTGGCGGCGGCGAAATCCGGAGTGAAAACTTTGCTCATCGACGCGGAGGATTGGAAGATAATTCCCTTGGAGAATTTGATAGCTGAATTGAAGCCCTTTGGAGTGAAGATCATCGTGTTCTCCGAATTAAGTGAAGTCGAAACCCTTCTAGGCGTGTTGGAACATGGAGTTGATGGAGTGATCGTTAAGCTTGATAAGGCGGCCGACATAGACCTGGTCTCCGACCTCGTTAATGCGCCTAGAAGAATCGAGCTAGCCGCGGCGGAAGTAATAGATGTGAAAAATATCGGGCTTGGAGAGCGAGCGTGCATAGACACGACCTCTATTCTTAACTTAGGGGAGGGAATTCTCATCGGGAACACTTCAGCTCTATTCGCGTTAGTCCATAATGAGAGCTTGGGATCGAAATTTACGTCTCCTAGGCCGTTCAGAGTAAACGCGGGAGCCGTTCATTCCTACATCTTCATGCCGGATAAAACCACGAGATATCTGTCAGAGCTAAAAGCAGGAGACCGAGTCCTCATCGTTTCGAAGAATAAAGCCAGAGTTGCGGCAATCGGCAGAATAAAGATCGAACGAAGACCGCTGAAAATCATTAAGGTCAAGGTAGGCCCAATTGAAGGATCCGTAACGCTTCAAGATGCCGAGACGATAACGCTTCTCCGATCCGATGGATCCCCCATCTCCGTCACATCGATCAACCCTGGAGACAGAATCTTGGTCCACGTAGCAGAATCAAAAGCCAGGCACTTTGGAAAAGCCGTGGATGAATTTATAATTGAGAGGTGATGTAATGGGCTCTGCAACGAAGATTTGCGCGAGCATAAAGGCCCCGACCATCGAAGAATTCGAGGAAAAAGCGGAAAAGGCGTTAGAAATGGGGGCAGATCTCATAGAATTTAGACTAGATTACCTTCAGAGAATAGATCTAAAAAACATCGCAGGGCTCTTGGAAAAATTTGCTGAAAAAAGCATCTTTACCTTGAGGCCTACCTGGGAAGGAGGTTATTTTAGCGGAGGCGAAGAAAAGCGATTAAACATTTTGGCCAAAATATCTGAGATGAACCCGGCGTACATTGACATGGAACTGGATTCGAGCAGCGTCGAGAGAAAAGTCCCTGAAATTAGGAAAAAGGCAAAGCTCATAATTTCAAAACACGATTTCGATGGATCACTAAACGTGGGTTCTCTCAGAGAGCTCGCTTCGAAAGCGCTGAAACTCGGAGAAATAGCGAAGATAGTTGTATCCGCTAAGTCTTTCTCCGATAACTTGAAGATCCTAAGCTTATACGATGTTTTTCCGACGAATAAGCTAATAGCATTCGCCATGGGAGAACGTGGAATAATCTCGAGGATAGTTTCATCGCTGATCGGAGCGCCGATAGCTTATGCTTGTTTGCCCGGCGAAGAAATCGCTCCAGGCCAGTTAAGCGTTAGAGATCTTAAGAAAATTTTGGAGCTGGCGAGAGGAAAATGATTGATGCTTCGACTAGGCTTTGCTGCTTGATAGGTCACCCCGTCTCACATTCGCTTTCACCTCAAATTCATAACGCCGCGTTCAAAGCGCTTAACCTAAACTACGCCTATTTGACGTTCGACGTCCGCGTAGATGAGCTGGAGAACGCGATTAGGGGGCTTAAGGCTTTAGGAGCAACGGGATTCAACATCACCATTCCTCACAAGATCCGCGCCGTGCGTTTTCTGGACGAGCTAGATGAGATGGCCGAGAAGGCCGGGGCGGTGAACACGGTCGTGATAAAAAACGGGAAGCTATTTGGATACAATACGGACGTCTATGGAGTCGAAGAATCCCTGAGGAACCTTGACCTTCCCAAGTCGAAGCCCGCGCTCGTCATCGGGGCAGGTGGAGCCGCGAAAGCCGTCTTGGTCGCGCTTCTGAACTTGGGGTTTAGAAGGTTCGTGATCGCTAATAGAACGATTAGGAAAGCGGAGGCGCTAGCGAGCTGGATCGAATCGATGAACGCTGAGGCGGAGTTCTGCGGCTTGGATCAAATCAAGGAAAAATCCGCGGACTGTGGGCTGCTCGTGAACGCGACTCCTATTGGAATGACCCCGAAAACCGATGAAACACCTTTAACTAGCGTAGAAATACCTAGGACATCAATCGCATTAGATCTCGTGTATAACCCCTTAAAAACCAGATTTCTTAAGGAAGCCGAAAAAGCCGGAGCCGAAACTATTTCGGGATTAAGCGTTCTGGTTCATCAAGCTGCTAAGGCGTTTGAATTATGGACTGACTGTTGTCCTCCTTTGGAAGTTATGTGGGACGCGGCCGCGCAAGCGCTTCGGGGGATCTATGGATGAAAGCTAAAGCTAGGGTACATGGAGCGGTCAGTATTTTGAATGCCATTCCAACGGGAATTGGAGGAGCGATCGGCGTCGATTTGTGGACCGAGGTGGAAGTGGAGTTTTTCAGCGGAAATGGAGCAATCGAGATCGAAATACCTGAAGGAGAAGACCCAGCCCTCGCGGAAGAGGCGGTAAAAATCGTTCTTGAGCATATAGGGAAAAAAGACGTTAGCGCGCGGGTTAAGACCTCTTCAAATATCCCCATTGGGAGAGGGTTAAAGAGCTCGAGCGCGGCGGCGAACGCCGTAGTCCTCGCAGCGTGTAAGGCACTTGGCTTAAATCTTTCATCAAGAGAGGTTGTGAACCTTTCGATCGATGCTTCGATTAAGGCGGGCGTCACAGTAACGGGCGCGTTTGACGACGCTTACACGAGCTTCTTCGGGGGAATAAACATCGCCGACAATTATAGAAGACAAGTTCTTCTGAGATCCGATGTCCCCGAAGATCTTTCAGTTTTGATCCTAGTCCCAGATGAAAAGCGCTACACGAGGTCGATTGAGGTTAATGCCTTGAAAAACGTTAGAAAAATTTGCGTGAAAGCCATGGATCTAGCTCTTTCAGGAAAATTCTGGGACGCGATGACCTTAAACGGGGTGGCGATTTCTACGGCGCTAGACATGGATCCAATCCCCGCTCTTGAAGCCCTTCGAGCCGGCGCCTTAGGGGCAGGAATCTCAGGAACCGGGCCAGCCGTCGCCGCCGTAGCTCCCCGAAGCAGAGCGGAAAAAGTTTCGCGAGTTCTTGAAAGACATGGCCGCGTGCTCAAATGCCGTCCAAATAATAGTTCTGCTCGCGTGGAGATTTTGAGGTGAGAAAATGAAAACGGTGTTCGTAAAGCCATCGATCTTCGAGGGAGTTATCACGGCTCCGCCGAGCAAGCCTTACACTCATAGAGCTCTCGCCGCTGCGCTCATATCGGAGGGAATAAGCACGGTGATAAAGCCGTTGAAAGCCCGAGACATCGAAGCGACTAAGAGAGCATGCATCCTATTAGGAGCGAAGATTATGGAGGAAGACTGGGTCATGAACCTAAATGGCGGAGTATTGAAAACCCCAGAGGACATAATCGACGTGGGAAACTCGGGAACCACTCTCAGGCTTTTCACAGCGATCTCGGCCTTGGCTCCAGAAGGCTACGCGATCCTCACCGGAGACGAGAGCATAAGGAGGAGGCCGATGCAGCCGCTACTTAGAGCGCTACGAGATTTAGGAGTAGATTGCTGGCCTAGTAAGGTGAATGGAACTGCGCCGATAATCGTGAAGTGCGGTGGGATGAGAGGCGGCGAAGCGAGAATAACTGGGGAAATTTCTTCGCAGTTTATTTCCGCTCTTCTCTATGCATCCGTTAAATCTGAGAGAGAAGTGAGAATAATCGTTGAAGGCGATTTGGTGTCCAAGCCTTATATCGATGCGAGTATAGAGGTCTTGAAGCGCTTCGGATTCGAGGTCAAACGAAGCGGATATGAGCTATTTGAAGTAGATGGCCCTCAAACTGGAAAGCCGTGTTCCTTCGAGGTTCCAGGGGATTATAGTTCAGCTGCATTATTCATGGCGGCGGCTTATCTAACCGGGGGAAAAGTCGTGATAAATGGATTGGACCAAAGCTTGCCTCAGGCGGATGCGAAAATCATCGAGATCATAAAGAAATTCGGAGGACGAGTTCACGTATCATCAAACTTGGTAGCCGTTTCGGGAACGAATGGAGGAGGCGGAGGGGAGTTCGATCTTAAAGAGTCGCCTGATTTGCTGCCGATCGTCGCTGCCATGGCGGCCAAGACGCGGGGAGAGACCATTATAAGGGGAGTGAGCCATGCGAGATATAAGGAAAGTGACAGATTGAAATCGATCTCCACTGAACTTAGGAAGCTCGGAGTAGTAGTTGAAGAACGGCGAGATGGATTGAGGATTAAGGGAAGGAAAGAGCTGAGCGGGGGATGCGTATTAGAGGCTCATGGAGATCACAGAATCTTCATGGCCTTGGCGATTCTAGCCGCGTCGACCGAGCGTGGATGCTTTATTAACGGGGCGGAGCTCGCCGAAATATCTTACCCGAGCTTCCTCGAACACGCGCGTATTCTAGGAATGAAATTCAAAGTCGTGGAGGAAGAGCTATGAGGGGAAATATTTTGGGAGAAAGATTCGTAGTCACGAGCTTCGGGGAAAGTCATGGAAAATGCGTAGGGGCGGTTATTGACGGATGCCCAGCCGGCCTCAAACTCGAGGAGAAAGATATTCAAAAAGAACTCGATTTAAGAAGGCCTTCTAATACGTTGATCTCGACCTCGAGAAAGGAAGAAGACTTGGTTGAGATCTTGTCTGGAACATTTGAGGGATATACTACTGGAGCGCCTATCTGCGCCTTGGTGTGGAATAAAGATGTTCGAAGCAGAGACTATGATTTGATTAGAGAGCATCCTAGGCCGAGTCACGCGGATTATTATGCTTACGTGAAATACGGGGGATTCAACGATTATAGAGGAGGGGGAAGATTTTCGGGAAGAATTACGGTCGGATTCGTGATCGCCGGAGCTATAGCTAAAAAACTGCTCATGGAAACTCTAGGAATAGAAATTATAGGGTACACTGTCGAGATAGGCGGAGTGAGAGCCGAAAAATTCACGCTAGACGAGGCGAAGAAATTGAGGTATCTCAACGAGGTCAGAGCTCCAAGCCGAATGGCAGCCGAGGAGATGAAAACCAGAATACTTGAGGCTAGGAGGCGGGGAGATAGCGTCGGAGGAATTGTCGAATGCGTGGCCACAGGTCTTCCTATAGGATTAGGAGAACCCGTATTCGACGCGCTGGATTCTGACCTCGCTAAAGCCCTGATGTCTATTCCTGGAGCCCGAGGAGTTGAATTTGGAGCTGGATTTAAAGCCGCTAAAATGACGGGGTCGCAGCACAACGATCCATTGGTCATCAAGAACGGCTCGATTACATCGGAGAAGAACGATGCGGGCGGAGTTATCGGAGGCTTATCCACGGGTATGCCGTTAATAGTTCGCGTTGCCTTTAAGCCGCCAAGTTCGATAGCGATTAAGCAGAAAACGGTTAACTTGCGATCCATGAAGGAAGCCGAGATAGCTATTCCAGGTAGACATGATGCGAGCATAGTTCCAAGAGCTGTGCCGGTTGTGGAGGCGATGGTGGCGGTCGTCTTGGCGGATCACGCCCTTAGAGCCGGATTAATTCCATCGATCCTAGGCGGGAGGAAAACGGGAGATTTAAGGTAGAATTGCTTGCGGTAATTTCTTAAGCGCTTTCTCAACGTTTTTCCATGCTTCGCGGTCATCGCTTCCCAATCTATTGATGCATTCGATCAGCTTTCTCCTTGCCAGATCGCCGTAGATATTTGATTCTTGAATTTCTCTGATGACTTTGAAGTTTCTGTGAAGGCTCTTAAACATTAAAGCGGTTTGTCTCAGAGATCGAGTAGAGTATTTTCCCAAAAGCTTCGGATCTACGGATTCCCATAGAGCAAGCGCTAGAGAGAGGTAAGTTACGTGATGCGCTACTTGAATGAAGGCCATTAGAGCGTCATGTTCCTCGGGAGCGGGGACGACGACGTTTAAACCGATTCTCTTGAACAAGTTCACTACCCTGATCAGGGATCCAGCATCTCGGATGGGGATCACGGCGATCC
>JAGHCZ010000065.1 GCA_021160205.1 Nitrososphaerota archaeon
GGATGGTGATCTCCACTCTCCCTTAACGAGTTCTTTCAAGTCTCCCATAACCTCTACCTTCACGCCCTCGATCCCAAACTCTCCAAAGCATTATTGGAAGAACCTGGAACGGCGGAATCTAACGGGTTTTAACCTCGTAGTCCTTGAAAATTCGATTTATCTCGAATGCCCCTCTTTATCAGTTAATATGTTGATATCGTTGGGGCTGACGTTAACGCCTTGAAGAACGAGGCTCACGCTTCCAGCCAAGACCCACCTAACTCCACTTCCTCTCAGCTTAGATTCGATCAGCTTAAGGACCTTAACGATTTTATTTTAGAGTCGATCATTTCTTTCACATCTAAAGGCTTTGGCCTATCAGGGCTATTAATAGTTCTAATATACCTAGCAACCTCGCTTATGCTTGCACCTATCAACTTTTAGACGACATAAGGGACGTGAAGGGATTCTTAAGGACGGTGCATAGTCAGTTTTTCATCAGTAAAAATGTAAATGATGCTCTTGAACAGTTCTCCAAATTAAGAAATCAGAAAAATAGAGTTAAATCATATTTTCAATGCTGTTCGATAAGCGGAGTGTATAGCATCGTAGATTTTTCCGGGAGATATACAGTCGCCCACCCGATATACCTCATTCGCCATTCCTTTTATTTTCTTGTAGAGGCCTTCGTTCGGCTTAAATCCAACGGCTAGAATTACTTTATCGGCTGGTATTTTGACGGGGTTTCCAGATTTATCGATCGCAATTACTTCGTTATCTCTTATCTCATTGACTTTGTGGCTTACATAAATCTTAATGTTCTTCATCTTTGACATCATCTCGAAGTATGCGATCTTATCGGTTGTAGCGGCATCTTTCAGGATTTCATCCAGCATTTCTATAATTGTAACATTCTTTCCTTTTTGGGCAAGAAATAGGCCGGTCTCTGTTCCTACCAGTCCGCCACCGACAACCACTATGTTCTCTCCCTCACATTCACCTTTCCCTAGTACATCTACCGCCGTAGTGACCAATGGTTTATCCACTCCAGGGATATTGGGAATTAACGGCTGCGCGCCTGTCGCGACCACTACAGCGTCATATTTTGAAGCTTCGGAGGGATCGAATTCGCGTTCAATCACCTTGATTCCAAGCTTCTTAATCTGAGTTACGAGATAATCGATGAATGGCCTTAAATCGGCCTTAAACTCCGGAACAGAAGCTTCCAGCAGCGCGCCTCCCAATTTCCTTTTCTCATACAAAGTCACTTCATGACCTCTTAGCCTACAGACTCTCGCGGCTTCCATTCCAGCCGGTCCGCCTCCAACAACAGCAACCCGTTTTCGTTTCTCGGCCGGGCGAATAGCTAATTCCTCTTCCCAGCCAATGGTTGGATTAACCGCGCATGTCACGGTCCTGAACTTAAAGAAAGACCTCTCCAGACACCCCTCGTTGCATCTTATGCAAGGCCGTATATCTTCGGGTCTTCCTTCCATCGCCTTTTTGGGCCATTCGGGATCTGCCCATAGCGGTCTGCCCAGAGCTACGAAGTCCGCTTTACCCGACTCAAGTATCTCCTCGGCATATTGGGGTAAAGTTATTGAGCCGGACGCTATTACGGGTATTCTGACTTCTTTCTTTATACGCTCCGCGGCCCAAACGTTGTGGCAGACTGGAATAGCCATTGGGCTAACTTGATGTATCATTTGATGGTGATCGCCGCCTGACACGTGAATTGCGTCTACGCCTTCTCTTTCCAGAGCTTTACACAGCTCTATAGAATCCTCTATCGGATAACCGTCGGGCTCGTAGTCAGTGCCGCTTATTCTTACAACAAGCGGGAAATCCCGGCCTATCTTCTTCCTCACATTTCTCACTACCTCGATGTAGATCCTCATACGGTTTTCCAATGAGCCGCCCCACATATCCGTACGCTTATTAGTATGCGGTGAGAAGAAATTGGTAAGCAGGTAACCGTGAGCACCGTGAATTTCAATTAACTCAAAGCCGGCGTCTACTGCGCGTCTCGCCGCGTCTCCGAATGCATCGATAATTTCATATATTTCGTCGATAGTGAGTTCGTCAGGTATAGCGTCTGGCCCCACTTTCTCGTAAAGCTCGGGCCAGGGTATTCTCGACGGCGCCTTTATTGGTTTTGTTCCTAAAAATTTTTGGCGGCCGCAGTGCTCAATCTGAATTCCTGCTCGCGCTCCGCTGTCCTTTATTATGGAGGCCAGTCTTGCCAATCCCGGAATGTGTTCATTAGAACTTATGCCGAGCTGGCAATGAGCCGATTTACTCGCGATATCGTCAATGTAGGCGTATTCGACTATCACGAGGGCCACGCCACCGCTCGCCTGACTTCGATAATATCTGAGCATTCTTTCACTCACGGTTCCATCCCTGTTAGCCATCGCGGTGGACTGGGGGGCTTTTATGATCCTATTCTTAAGCTCTAGCGTCCCTATGTTGCCGGGCTCAAACAATTTGTTGAACTTCAATAACTCACCTCCCAATGGAGTGACTGCGATCACAGAAATATATATCCGAGCGTATAGAGTGTATATCTCGATCTTTATGGTATTTACCTAGAGCGTAAGAAATATACTTATTTGTTTTCGGATAACTATAATCTCCCGAGATGGAGGAGCGTAAGATTCAGCGAGTCGGAAAGAATACCTTAACGGTCTCTTTGCCATATTGGTGGGCTCGAAAGCACAAACTCAATCAAGGAAACGTTTTATGCATCGAGGAAAACTATGACGGATCGCTCATATTATGGCCGCGTAAAACAGAAAGGGGAACGTATTTCATGGGATGTAGTATAAATGCGGATTCATGCGATCGGCCGGGTCTTTTACAAAGGCTGATTATCGGAGGCTATATCTTAGGCGCGGACTTGATTGAAATCTTTTCCAAAAATCGCCTAAATTATAAGCATATCAAAGAAACCCGTGAAGTACTACGAAGACTATTAGGAGTCTCGGTAATAAAAGAAAATGAGAAGGAGCTAATTTTACAGTGCTTCCTTAACACCGTTAATTTCCCCGTCCACTCTCTTATAAGGAGAATGTACACGCTCGCGGCTTCCATGCATGAAGAAAGCATTCAAGCGCTACTAAAAGGAAATCGGGATCTAGCTAAGATGGTGATCACCAGAGATGATGAAGTCGACAGGATGTATTATCTATTATTGAGAGCGCTCTCTATGGCTCAAAGAGGCAGAGTATTTGCTGAAAAACTTGGAATAGAAGGTTCATCTCTTGAGATATTGTGCTTGAGAACGATAGGATACTGCATCGAAAGAATGGCCGATTGGTCTGAACTCATTGCGAAAAGCGTGTTACGAGTGTTGGCCTGCAATACGCAACTTGACCAAAAGTTCTTACAAAAATTGTTAAAATTTAACGAGGCTTGTCGAGAAGTTCATCAGAAAGCCATTGATGCCTTTTTCTCAAAAAACTTAGATTCAGCCAACGAGGCAATATGGAAATACCGCGAGGAATTAGAAATCGGTGAAGGCAAAATTCTAGAACAAGCGAGATATAAGAGCAGTAAATGCAGATTAGACACACTTTGCCCGCATTTCACGACCATTGTATGGGGGCTGAGGAGGCAAGCCGAGCTTGGAGCTGAAATAGCGGAAATTGCGATAGACATGAACATGAGATTATTACCGGAGATTGTTCAGATAGGAAAAGTGGATGAAAAGAAGTTCATGGAAATAACATATGATACGCCTTAAACCCGTGAAACTGGCCATTTTACTAAGCGATGCGGAGGCCGATGCGTAAGGTGAATTTAATTATAGGGCTGCCGGAAATACCCTCGTTTTTGTACTAATCTTTGCTAGAACTCTTTATGAGAAAAACGGTGTTAGAACTGTTTTAAGCGAAATTGGAGGATCGTTATTTCAATAATATGCTACTTGACGATTCGTAACTTTATATAAGCTCCATAGCGGATGAAGATGAACTCATTGGGGTAATAGCCGTGAGAGATAAAAATAGAGATCCTGCTTTCAAGGCCGTCGAATTCCTAGGGGAGAGAGAAATTAAAACAGTCATGATAACCGGCGATAACGATAAAACCGCCAGAGCGATAGTTACCGGAATAGGAATCGACGAATACTTTGCAGAACTATTGCCAGATGAAAAGGTAAAGATAGTCGAAAGGCTCGCGGAATCTTACGGAACCGTGGCGATGGTTGGTGACGGAGTTAACGACGCCCCGGCGCTCGCGAAAGCGATGTCTCCCTAGAGACCGCTGACATAGCCTTAATGCAAGATGACCTCTCAAAGATATCCTACCTCGTAAGGCTGAGCAATAAAACCATTGAGATCATGAGGGAAAACATCCTGACATCAATCCTGATTAAAGGGACCTTCGCAATACTTACTTTCCCTGGTCTAATAACACTCTGGCTCGCAGCGGCCGTCGGCGACATGAGCTTATCCCTGGCAGTGATATTGAACGCTATGAGATTATCTCGAATAAAAGCAGAATAGCGGAACATAACCTGGGATCCATTGTTGTTCAAACTTTTTCTAAGAGATCCTTGACTTCTTCATCGGTTAAGTCGTACCACTTTTGGTAAGCTTCCGCAACCGCGAACATCGGAGTGGTCCTTATGTTTAGACATAGTAGGTCGTCTACTTGCCCCGAGAGAAGTTCTATCGCATTTTTTGATGCAGTGGGGATCGAAACCACCACTCTTTTAGGATCTCTCTTCTTCACGGATCTCATGGCCGCCAGCATCGTGTATCCAGAAGCAAGCCCATCATCCACGAGAATTACGGTTTTATTCTTCACCTCGGGCATGGGTTTATCTCCTCGAAACTTCCCGAGCCTATCTTGGACGACCTCCATCGTCTTCTCAATTGATCGCTGAACGATGTCACGCGATAAGCCCAGCTGCTTAACAAGCGCCTCATTTAAGACCACTCCCCCGTCCCATGAGACCGCGCCGAACCCCGCCTCAAGGTTCCAGGGTACCTGTATTTTCTTGACGATGATCACGTCTAGGGGGAGGTTAAGTTCCTTTGAGATCTCGTATCCGATGGGAACCCCTCCTGCGGGAATTGCAAATAAAGCGGCGTTTTCCAGCGGAACATGTTTTTGAAGCATTTCTGCGAGAAGCTTTCCCGCGTGAAATCTATCCTTGAAAACATGGAGGCGTTCTCTAAGATCTGGATCATCGATAACCCTGCTCACAAGCTTTCCCGAGAATCCCTCCACGGCCTCAAATATAACTCTAGGCAATTTCTGAGCAACGAAGTAAGCTGAGCGAGGTTAATAAGTAAATATTTTCAAACATCTTAACGTGAAGAAGGATCACGTAACTGTTGATGCTAAGTATAAGTCTTGTCCGGGTCCTTTGATTATTTTGGTGAAGTCAGTTAAAGGGCTGAAAGCCGGCAGCGTTGTCAGGCTGTTAGCCACGGATCCGGATGCCCTGAAAGATATCGAGCAGTGGTGCAGTAGAACGGGCCACAGGTATCTCGGATTTGAGGAGAAAGATGGAGTGCTGGAGATCTACGTGGAAGTCACTTGACTTCGCTTTCCTCGAATCTCTTAGAGAGTATATTCATCAATTCCTCCTCTTCCAAGGCTTGCCTCTCCTCCGCGGTTAAGTCCTCTGGAAGCCACCTCGGCCTCTTAGCTTTCCTATAGTACGCTCTGATCGCTCTTCTAAGCGCGCCCACGGCCAATATGCCGCAGTGATATTTTATTGAGGGAAGGCCTCCGAGCTCATCCGAGACTTCTTTCCAGCCTATCTTCCAAGCGTCTTTAAGGCTCTTATTCTTCACCATCTCGGTGAGAATGCTTGAAGCCGCGATATTTGCAGCGCAACCGTAGCTCTCGAAGGTAGCCTTGATTATTTTTTACGATTTTTCGTCGATTTTTAGATATACCGTTATCATGTCTCCGCAGGCCAGGCTTCCAGCGGTCGCGACGGCATTTGCGTCTTCAAGCTTGCCGAGGTTCTTCGGATTTTTGAACAATTCTAAGACTTTAGGGCTGTATGGTAAGGGGATCCTAGAACCCATTTTTGTCACCTCTTCGCGGATGTTATGGATCTTATTCTAGCGACGGCTTCCCTCAGCTGCTCGATTACGTAGAACATGTCGTCTTTTTTATGCATCGGACTCACCTTCATTAAGATGCTTCCATGAGCCTCCTCATATCGCTTTCCGATTCCCAGAAGTACGTGAGAAGGTTCAAGTGTTCTGCTCGTGCAGGCGCTTCCGCTGGATACGTAAACGCCTCTTAGACTCAGCTCCACGGTCAAGGCCTCTCCTTCGCAGTTAAGGAAGCTTATATTTACGTTATCTACGGCTCTGCGTTTTCCTCTTGGGCCATTCAATTCCGCATCCGAAATCTGCAGCAATACGCTGTTAATCAATAGGTCTCTAAGCTCGCGCATTTTCTCACAATAACTTTCAAAATTTTGTTTTATCAGCTCCAAAGCCTTAGAAAAACCCGCCAATGCCGGAACGTTCTCCACCCCAGGCCAAAGCCTTTGAGAGCTGAGCTGACCATGCATAATGGGCATGAGCTTGAGCCCGGGCTTCATGTATAGGGCACCCGCGCCCTTTGGGCCGAATACCTTGTGGCTGCTGAATGAGGCGAGATCCACTTGTTGTTTCTCGAAATTTAGTTTCACTCTTCCGAGCGCGTCGCATGCGTCGGTGTGCAAGATTATTTCAGGGTCTCGGTCTTTGACTATATCGGAAATGGCCTTGAGATCTTGGATTGTTCCTATCTCGTGATTGACGGCGGCTATGCTGACTAACAGAACTTCCCTGTCTAAGGAGTCTCCGAGGCTTTCCAGATCAACGAATCCTTCCTCATCTACGGGGATCTCGATTACCTTGAACCCGTATTCCTGCATTCTTTCGGCGGGAAATTTCACGCTTAGATGCTCTATTTTCGAGACGACTATCTTTTTCCTCCGCTTCTCTTTATTCGCCATCGCCAAGCCCATTATTGCTAAATTATTCGCCTCGGTTCCGCTGTGCGTGAAAACTACCTCGCCGTCCTTTACAGCCAGCATCCCTTGAAGATTTGACGCAGCTTTTAAGACCAACTCGTAGGACTGCCAGCCGATTCGATGGGTTATTGATGGATGACCATAACCATAC
>JAGHCZ010000041.1 GCA_021160205.1 Nitrososphaerota archaeon
ACTGAACCATCCGCTGAAGATGCCTGCAAACCTCAACGTGAACCGTTATCGAGTTTCCGCCAGCGTCGACCACGGGTTCAATGAAGCTTTCAGGATTATCGACCATGAGGTGGACGTCGAATGGGAGGTTGGTTTCGCTTCTCAGGGCTTTCAAGATCATTGGGCCGAAGGTTATGTTTGGGACGAAGTGTCCGTCCATGATGTCGAAGTGGAGCATGTCCGCTCCGGCTTTTTCCGCTAACGCGACTTCTTCTCCAAGTCTCCTAAAATCCGCCGATAAAATGGAAGGCGCTATTTTCAGCGGTGGAGAAGCGGTCTTCATGCTCCGCGCCCTTCACCTCTTCCTCTCGATCACCTTCTTCGCCGCTTCAACTATGTTCCTCGAAGTTAATCCATATTTCTCCAGCAAATCTTTCCAGAACCCGGATTCAGTCCAAACGTCATTAACCCCTATCCTGATCATGGGCACCGGATAGTTTTCAACCAGCACCTCGGCCACGGCTGAGCCCAATCCCCCGATAACGTTATGCTCCTCGGCGGTGACTATTGCTCCGGTTTTCTTAGCAATCTTAACTATGAGTTCTCTGTCTATCGGCTTTATCGTGTGGATGTCGATCACCTCCGCTTTGATTCCCTGCTTTTCGAGCTCTTCAGCGGCTTCGAGGGCTTTCCAAACCATCAGCCCAGTGGCGATCAACGCGACATCGTCTCCCTCCCTCAAGGAGACTGCCTTCCCTATTTCGAACCTAAATCGCCTCCCCTCGAAGCCGTAGTCATCATCGTAGATTATCGGAATCTTAGGTCTCCCGAGCCTGAGATACGCTGGGCCGTAGTGCTTAACCAAGGCTTTAACTGCTTCCCTGGTCTCGACACCGTCCGCTGGAACGATGACCGTCACGCTTGGAAGCACCCTCATCGAAGCTATATCCTCGAAGCAGTGATGGGAAGTTCCATCTTCTCCTACGCTAATTCCCGCGTGGCTCGCCGCAACCTTCACGTTCAACCCCGGATACGCTATCGACTGCCTAAACTGATTGTACGCCCGCTGGGTCGCGAATATCGCGAAGGTGCTGGCGAAAACTATTTTGCCGCATGAAGCAAAGCCCGCCGCGGCTCCCATCATGTTCGCTTCCGCGATTCCGAAGTTGAAGAATCGCTCCGGAAACTCCTTCGCGAAGAACTTAGTGTACGTGGATGATGAGAGGTCCGCGTCCAAGACTACTATGTTCTCGTTTTCTCTTCCGAGCTCTACGAGGGTCTTTCCATAAGCTTCTCTCGTCGACATCATCCTAGAAGCGGAGAATTTACTCGTTTTCCCTCACCTCCATAACCATAAAACACATCATTCAGGCACCACCCGCCTCGAGAACTTTCTCCTGAAGCTCGAGCTCTCGTAAGGCTTTTTCGAGCTCCTCCTCGGTGAGCGCCTTGCCGTGGTACTTAACCTGATGCTCCATAAACGATATTCCCTTTCCCTTAATCGTGTGCGCTATGATCACGGTGGGCCGGCCCTTAATTCTCTCGGCGGCATCCAACGCGTCGAGAATTTGCCTTACGTTATGTCCGTCGATTTCGATCACGTGCCAGCCGAAGGCCCTCCACTTTTCGACGAGGGGCTCTAAATCCATTATTTGTCTAGTAGCTCCGTCTAGCTGTATCCCGTTATAATCGACTATCGCCAAGAGGTTGTCAAGGTTGTAGTGCGCGGAGGCCATCGCCGCCTCCCAAATCTGCCCTTCATCAAGTTCTCCGTCGCCCAGCAAAACATAAACTCTGTAGCTTTTTTTATCGAGTCTGGCGGCCAACGCCATCCCGATTCCGATCGACAATCCTTGGCCTAGGCTTCCGGTGGACGTTTCTATTCCCGGGGTTTTCTTCATATCTGGGTGGCCTTGAAGGATTGAGCCGACTTTTCTAAGGGTCCACAGAGCTTCTCTCGGAAAGAAGCCGGCCATCGCGAGCGCGGCGTAAACCGCCGGGCATGAATGCCCCTTCGAGAGAATAAACCTGTCTCTATCTTCCCACGTCGGGTTTTCGGGATCATAGCGCAAGTGATGAAAGTAAAGGCACGCGATTATTTCAGCTGAGGAAAGGGATCCGCCGGGGTGGCCCGAACCCGCTTTGGTGGTCATGAGCAAGACATCTTTCCTGATCTGAAGGGCTATCTTGTTTAATTTCTTAACCAGCTCATCGGTATGGGGCTCGCTTTTGCGATCAAATGGGGCCATAACTGCGCCTCCACATCATCCGCACAGATCCTTCTTAAATACTTCATGCGGTCCCCGATAAAAACTAGAAACCTTCTTATGGTGAACCCCGATTCCAGCTCTTGGTAGCGGTTAATGCCGGAAATAGACGGGGAAGCCGCCTCGGGGCAGCCGAAATGCACGATTTGCGGAGAGCGTCCTCCAATATATTATAGAAAGTATTCTGGCGAGCGGCTCTGCGCGACGTGCTTCAAGAAGAGGATGATCGAGAGGGTTAGACGAACAATATCGAGATATGATCTGCTGAGACCTGATGATAAGATACTCGTAGCGGTCTCGGGAGGAAAAGACAGCTTAAGCCTTCTTAAAATCCTCCATAAAATCGAGCAGGATTTCCCAAAATCGAAGTTATTCGCCGTGACGATAGACGAGGGAATCAAGGGATACAGGGATGAGTGCCTAGAAATAGCGCGGAACTTCGCAAGCAGCTTGGGGATACCCTTCCAATCCCTGAGCTTCAAAGAACTCTATGGCTTCACGCTGACCGAGGCTGTAGAATCAAAAGTTTTTCAGCCGTGCACGATTTGCGGAGTGCTCAGAAGAAAGGCGATTATAATCGCCGCGAAGAAAATCAACGCGTCCGTGATAGCAACGGCGCACACGCTCGACGACGTGGTTCAAACATATCTCCTAAATCTCCTGAAAGGCGAGGGAAACATCAAGCCCGTCGGATTAAGAAGAGAATCTGCGATACCGAGAATCGCGCCATTCAGGCTGACTCCTCAACGAGAAGTCGCGCTTTACGCATATCTAGAAAAAATACCTTTCCAAGTAAAGACCTGTCCCTATACCCATACCTCCATGAGAGATAAAGTGAGAGAATTCATGAATTGGTATTCCGCGAAACACCCCGAATTCCTATACGCTTTCCTGAAGAATTTCGAAAGAATGCTGGAGAAGCTTCCACAAGCCGCGGCTGAGGGTAGATGCGCTATCTGCGGGGAGCCTTCGAGCAGGAAAATATGTAGGGCATGCGAGATAGAGTTAGCGGTAAGAAAGGCGCTGGGATTAGATCTGGAGAAATCCGAAGGTCTTGAACGTGAAAGCGATGTTAGAAACTATCAGGAAGAGGCAAATCGATGTGAGAGCCGCGTTTAGAATTTTCAGTTTTCTCTCGCTCTTAACCTTGGGCTCAAGCAGTGCATTAACCAATAAGGCTCCATCGAGAAAATAGATTGGCATCATGTTGAATATCGCCACATTAATCGCGAGAAACTGGGTCCAAGAAAGAACCCTGTAAAGGATATACTCCGCGATGGGAGATCCGAGGCTGATTTTCGCTGGAAAATAATAATCTATTCTCTTCACGCCGAGTTCTCTTAGAATCCATGCGAGAGGCATGTTTATCGGCTTCTTAATAGGGTAAGTGAAAGTGCCTCTGCTCGTTTGCACCTGTAAAGTATTAGATGCGGATATATTTTGAAATAAGGTTGCTCTGTTTACCGTAACGTTGTTCACGCTGTAGATAATATCGTTCACCTTGATCCCGCTTTCCCCGTTCGCCTCCAAAACCACTACGCCGGCCTCGGGTAAAAATAACCCGATCATGAGCAAGAGGACGGCTATTCCAACGATCAAGTTAGCCAAGCTTCCTCCCGCGGCGACTCTCGCCTTAGCCCTAGATCTTGCTTTCTGAAATTCTTCCTCATCCGGCTCGACGAACCCCCCGGGAAATATGTAGAAGAGAAAGAGCCCTGTCGACTTTATCTTGATTTTCTCAAGCCTCGATATGAGACCGTGCATTCCTTCATGAGTAATCAACACTACTCCAAGCGCGAAAAGCAGATACGGAAGATGCTCAAACCTTATAGTCACCCCTATTACGAGGGGAATCACTATGTTCTGAGGCCCGACTGCCGCGGGCGCGAATAAGTAT
>JAGHCZ010000087.1 GCA_021160205.1 Nitrososphaerota archaeon
GAATATATCTTAAAGCCGAGGAAATGAGCTATCAATTCGGAGTCCAAGGATTCTCAGCGGATTGGGTTCATTCTCATCCCGAAATAATGGGATCTCAAAAAGTATTGCTGTTCAATTCCACCCTAAAACTCTCAGGCAAAGAAGTCAAATATAGCGAATATTTTTCCGAGAAAATCGCTAAAATCATCGGAGACTTCGACTTCGACGGCGTATACCTCATGGCCTGGGACGACTGGAGGTTAAAGGGAAATAGATTGCAGCATATCTCGCCTCTAATCGACGACCTTAGAAACCTGATTAATGATAAACTGATATTCATCGAAGGACCGGACTATTTAGAAGACTACGACGACACCTTAAACCTTTTGGAGAAAGTCGACTATGTCATATTGAAAACCGCGCCTTGGATAAGGCAAATTTACTTAGCCGTTAAAAGCAACTCATCTTTATTGAATTATCAGAAGGATCTCTCGCGCGTCTTGAGCGCGATTCCCGAAGAAAACAAAAAGAAATTGCTTTTCAGCGCCTACACCTTCAGCTTCACGGATGGATGGTTTAACCCCGCGATCGAGCTTCAGATAGAAGTGAATAGATTTTATAGGCTTGGGCTGCGAAGCGGATACGCTATATATTACGCCGATAGATATGTGCCGTATAGGATAACGTTTAGATCGAATAATGCTGAAAAGTCCCCGCTCGAGATCTTCGTTTCTTGAAGAAGTCGGCGAAGATAAAGACTCAATCCGCAGGTATTCTTCTCCATTTGGCGATCTGTGGATAAATTTTCCCATCTCTCGTGACTCTTCCTGAGCCGAGATAGAGGTCTCCGGTTTTAGCGACGACGTATCTGCTATCGTATCTCATTTGGGCAGTTATAGGGGATGCTTTCATCCACTCGTTCGCGGCTTCTTCGTCCAGCTCGATGACGTTCTTAGTTATTTCTCCATTTAGCAGCTGGCTCCCCTCTATAGATAAAAACACGTCGCCCCTTGAGATCTTTGCGACGTATAAACCTAGTTGCTGAACTTTTCTAAGTCTCCTCGCGGCCTCGAAGACCTCCCTCGTAGCGGCTCTGATCCTTCCTTGCCCCGCCTTAATGAGCAATAGATCCCCGAACGCGTTTTCTACTCCGTGCTGCTTCTTTAATCGATTCTCTAAATACCGCCTCTCACGCGGATTCATCAACTCCACGGTCTCCACCCTCCTTGATGATTTTCGCGATGTAGAACCCTTCAGCCCAGTTATCGTAAGGCATTATTCTCAGGGTTTTTTCCAGATCGGGGTCGAGTTTCGTTCCATTCCACTCCGTAAACCCCTTTCTATGCTTTAATCCTATGAGATTTATCTCATCTAATCGCGCGTTCTCGCGCTCCTCTAAAACACGATTAACGACGAACTCATTTTCCTCTAGGGTCAAAGTGCATGTAGAATAAATCAGAGCTCCACCAGGCTTTAGACAGTCAAAGCCTGAAAGAAGTAGCCGAATCTGGAGCCTGCTTAATCTCTTTACAAGCCCGATAGACCAGGATCTAGCTATTCCCCAATCCTTGCTGATTATCCCAAGAGAGCTGCACGGAGCATCCACTAAGACTTTATCGAAAAAATTTCTCGCGAACCTTGGATATCTGCGGCCATCGGTCAACGTGATAACGCAGTTTATGACCCCGAATCTCTGGAGATTCGATGAGAGAGCCTTGATTCTTTCATGACTTACGTCGTTCGCGACGACTACTCCTTTTCCTCCTAGTAGCTGAGCGATTTGCGTGCTTTTACTCCCGGGGGAAGCGCATAAATCCAAGACCAAGTCTCCCGGCTTAGGATCTAACGCCTCTACAGGCGCCATCGAAACCGGTCCCTGCATGTAGATTAGTCCGAGCGCGTGCTCCAAGGTTTTTCCGAGATCTTCTCCTTTTTCAACGATGTATCCGTATCTGGCCCACGGAACTTTCTTGAAGCCGAAGCCTTTTTCCCGGAGCCTCTTTAATACGTAATCTTCCGCCGATTTCAGGGTGTTTATCCTGAATCCTTCGGGCAGAGATTTCTCGCAGGCTTCTAAGAATAGGTCGCGATCTAAATCCGGAAGCTTGTTCAGGTATTCATCGAGGTCTTCGCTCAAGATTATGCGGCTCAATCCAAATCTCTCGTTCACTCAGTAGCTTGAATATTTACCTCTTCTTGGGAAACGGGTTATTTTGTCCCATTAGCCTGAAAATCATTTTTATAGCGAAAAAATCTCGCTTAACTGTATGGAAAACTATTGGGTCTTCGTGGTCAAAGACCACATCCACCTCGGAAAGATCATTCCCGCTCGAGAAGTCCTAGCCAACCGAGTCAAAAACAAGTTCTGGTCTCTGAGCTCTAGAGCAGCTAACCTGAGGAAGCTTGAAAAAGGAGACCGCGTCCTCTTCTACGTCGCGGAGTCCTCGCAGAAAGGATTCATGGGCAAAGGAGTCCTAGCGGGGTCAGACCACCCTATAACTGATGAGCAGAGATTTCACGTAATCGGCTCCCCGTCTATGAGCTTTGATTACTCCGTCGAATTCTCCGAAGCAGAGATGTGGCCTAGGATCGTTTCATTAGATTTAGTGAAAGATGAGATGCCGCTGCTGATGGGGAGAAAAGCTCCGGCGCGGGTCTTCAGAGGAAGCATAAGGAGAATTACTCCAAGAGACTACGAAATAGTCCTAAAGGCCCAGGAAAAACTCTCCCAAAAAAGCCAAACCACGAAATAAATAGCATCCACCTAAACCATGTCCACCTATCAATAGACAAAACAAGCATTCGACATTCTCGCATAAAGAAAAGAATTACGCCAGCGGCTAC
>JAGHCZ010000099.1 GCA_021160205.1 Nitrososphaerota archaeon
GGACTTTGGCTTCATAACTTCTCTTAGAAAAGTTGTCGCATAACATCCAGGAGGCAGGCTCACTTTAAACGTCGCAGAAGCCTCGTCGAATTGAATAATCTCACACGTCCATTTTGGAACAGTTATTGGCCGAAAAGATCCTCGGGTCGATGCTTCGGGAACCCCTTTAAGCCTAAACATTTCTAAAGATATTTTGAGCTCTTCCACCGCGTCTAAAACCGCCTCGCCCTTACTGCTCTTCGGGATAGTCGATAAATATCCCGGAACCGGTAAAGCTATCGCCAGCTTTCCGAGCCTAATCAGCCTTTCAGCTTGTTCATAGTTCCCTCTGGTGACCTCTATCGGTCTTCCAGGTTCCGGTCTCCCGAAAACATCCAATCGCAGCACGAGGTCGCCTATCTCTAACTCCCTCAGTTTTTCCGCGGAGATTATCTTTGAAAGAGCCTTGTTAAAGATCAAGGCGGAAACTGATTCAACTAATAGCCTCCGAAGCCTAAGCGGGAGAGAACGTAAAGCGCCGGCGTAGTCTCCTGGATGCTGGATTAGGTATCTAATCATCTCCCTTTCATATCTCAAGCTTTTAGGAAAATATTCTAGAGCTGATTCCAAGTTAAATTCCCTCGAAATTCTTTCTCTCGCTTCTCGATTTTTACCGCTTTCAAGAACGGAGTATTCTCCTAAGAAAGACTTGACCGCGTCTTCTAGCCTGTTCAGCATAATGAGTTTTCCGACGATCGGAGTTATAGGGCGAGTTATCCCGAACCTTTGGTGCCCATAAAAATTTGGGAGACCCTTTGACCTCAATTCTCGGATGCACTCTTCGACTTCGCCTATGTTTCCGCTGATTTTCCTTATTTTTATCTCGAAGAAGTTTTTGGCGAGAGATTTCGACGTGAGTGGAGCAGAGCAGCCTCCTATGGGAAAGACGTGAATAATGCCTCCGAGCCTTAATCCGGCCTCATCCATGAATCCCCTCGGAACCGCGATGAACTGCCAGCTTATGCTCATCTTATCTTTTATCCCGCATATGCTTATCTGCTTAGGTCTTAGTCCGAGCTTTCTGGCGATAGCCGTCGACGCCCTGATCGTGTCGATTCCCTTTTTCTTCATTATAGCCAGCACGTAATCTCCTAAGCCTTCCGCATATCTTCTTCCGGATTCATAGAGAGCTTTCGCGTCAAGTCCGCTGATTAAAACTTCCCAAGCCAAGAAATCCTCAGGCTTGCTCTTTATCACTCCGCCTATTCCCTTTGACTTCGAAACGTATCCGCTTATGCCGATGAATTCTTCGACTTCCTCGGGTTTAAGAGATGAAAGCTTTCCAAGCATGTTGATCAATCCCTTCTAACTAAAGAAGCTTAAGCCTTCCCGTTACCTTATCGATCACATCCGACGGCGCCGGCCCGATCCCGAGAGCCGTAATCGTCCCCGGAGGCACCTCGGTCAACCCGGCATCCTCAATTAACGACGCGGGCAATCCGAGCGCCCTCGCCTCCTCGAAAAGCATTCTCAGCTCTCCTTCTCCGGCGCCCCTTAACACGACTTTCTTCTGCCCTTCGTTAAGCCACGCCTTAAACCACTCCGGCCTCAGTTTCCTGCACTCCTCGGCCGCCGAGATCGCCGCGTGAGCAGTTTGAGTAGCGATCTTTCCGGAGCTCATCTTTAAGTCGGTTCGGATGATTATCGCTTGCTTATACTTGAACGTTCGTCTCAGCATCGATAAAAATGGTCAAAGGGAATTTAGAAACTTAACTGTTTGAGAGAGGCTAGATATCAATCTTTTTTGGAGATCTCTTTTAGTCTTTCGACGCCTTTGATCTCCTTAATGTATTCCGCGACGGACTTCGGGACTAAGTCTTCCCATCGCTCTCCGCTTAACATTTTTTCTCTTATTATAGTGCCCATCTCAACGTCTCTGCTGTAAAGTTTCATCTGCTTTACCGCGTATCCTTCTTCCTCGAAAAGCCGCTTTACGAGCGGGTTGTTCGTATAGACTTCGTCAAATTTTGGGCAGAAAGACTTCACCTTCGAGACCCAAATCGAGTGCTCTCCGACATCTGGGACGGGGATCAATATCACCTTTGAAAGATCTATCTTAGCTTCCATTAACGCTAACCTAAGCATCTCTATTCTCTCTCCCGCCGTGAAGGGGTTCTCGAATGTGTGGCTGTATTGAGCGCTTCCAATTACTATGATTAACTCATCGCATCTATCTAATGCTTGTTTTGCGGCGTGTAAGTGGCCGAGGTGGAACGGCTGAAACCTTCCGACAAAGAGACCTCTCTTCAACTTCGCGCGCCCTCCCAGGCTTGCTGTCTCCTATATCCTATACCCTTTATCCTTATCGTCGCCGGCTCTCCCAGGCTTCCGAATACCTCCACCTCGCATCCAGCGAGCATTTTGCATAGGTCTATGCTCGTTGTGGTGTGGGTAGTGAGCTCCGATACCCTGTATTCAGATATTCCATCCGCCAATGTCGCCCAGATAACCAGTTGATCGCCTAAATGCTTATCCACCGCCGCTCCTGAGTCGATGTGTTTGAGAAGCTCTTTAGCCGCGTCTTCGGCAACCTTCTCAGCAGGCACTCCTAGTCTTCCCAAATTATCCGATCCCAGACGGGCTCCTGATTTAAGTTCGGCGACCAAGATTATTCCGCAGCCCGGGTCAAGCGAGCATTTTTTATCTCCAGGCTTAAGAACTTCCCTCTCTATCATTACATCGTATCCCCTTTCTTTGAAAATTTTCTCCGCGGTGGAGGCCATTCGTTCAACGATGTGCGATGGAAGCCTACAGCTGTAGCTCAGCCCTCTAATACCTTTCACTTCCCCCGCGTCAACCAATCTTAGGGGCTTGAGCCTATCAACTGGAGCCGACTTAGCTTTAATCACCCCACCTCCCTTCGGATAAAATCCTCTTCTAAGAAGGGCGATCTCGAACTCGCATCCCATCTTAGCTATAGTCGGCAGGAGAATCATGTTGAAATATTCGACCGGCGGGGCCATGGGATTATTTGTTCCGCCCCTGAGCTCGACTTCGATGGGGCCGCTGCTGAAAGCCATGGCGGGCATCAAGCTTTGAAGAATTAAAGTAGTACTTCCGGCGGTTCCTGCGTCAAAAAACATTCTCCCGCTTCCAAGCTTTCTAGGCCTGAAAAGTATCTCCCTAGATCCAACGCTCAATCCCGTCACCTCGGCAGAGGAGAGAGCCGCGACAGCCTTTACCCCGGTTAGATGCTGCGGCTTTAAACCGGGATTACGCCTCTTTGCCCTGATATTGTATATCCTGATCGGTTTGAGGAGAACGGCTGAAAGAGCAACGGCGTTTCTAAGAATTTGTCCGCCGCCCTCTCCCATGGAGCCGTCGATCTCAGCTAATCTTCCGTTCATCTAAGCCGAATGATCAAAAACAAATATTATGTTTATCGCTTTACTTGGAGGCCATATTTTTCGCGATGTTTATGATATTTTCAGCGAATTCTCTCTCGGATCCAATTATTTCCATTAGCTCGTTTTCATCGAGCTCCGCCAGCTGTTTTACAGTGACTATTCCGCGTTCACCGAGCCGAGCTATTTGAGCTCCTGAGAGGGTTCTTATGATCGTTATCGGATGAAGCTTGTGAGATGCGACTATGTCTCCCAGAGCAAATGCCCTCGGATATCTCCAGCCCATATACTTGATTCCCTTGCATCTAGCATATCTTTCAGCGTGAGCCGAGATCTTGGTGTTGCATGCGAGGATTGCTGAAGTGAAGGCGTAGTGATGAAAACCGAGCCTATAGCCCTCTTTCAAGTCCTCTAATGCGGCCCAAAGCTGTAGAACCGTGTCCAAACCCGTGTAGGTATGCGGGTTTTGATGATGCTTGACTTCGACGACGAGTATTTCATCTCCCTTAAAGGCGATTCCATCGATTTCGTGGCTTACGCACCTTCCATCTAAAACTCTCCCGGGCTCCACCAAATATCCGATCGCCCTCAAGACCAATCTTATGTATTCCTCGAAGTCGGGCTTAGATCTCATAACCGATATCGCCTCCCTCAGGTCGCCGATGTGCTTAAGCTCCGGCTTAATCTCCCTCGCTAGCTCGTGGATCATCGAGAGAATCCTCGATGTCGGAATGCCGTCGTAAACTCTCTTCGACACCTCGTCCGCGAGGTCCTCCGCATCGCTGTGCTCTAATCCCAAGTGCAACGCGGTTCTCAGCACCTTGGCTCTATCGTAGGGCTCAAGCCTTCCATCGGCCTTCTTAACTTGAACCATGTAAAATCTATTGTATGAAGAAGCTTTAACGGTTTCCAACAACCTCAAATCCAGCGATGCAGGCATTTTTCTAGGCGATGATGAGTCCTGGCTGCCCGAGTAGTGAGGATAGTTAAAAGCGCTGAGCCAACTCTTGGAGGTGGGAGACCTTGAAGCCGATAATTTCCCTCCTAACAGATTACGGCCTTAAAGACCCCTACGTAGCGCAAGTTAAAGCCGTGATTCTGTCTTATTGCGTAGACGCTGTGATAATAGACCTCACCCACGAAATCTCGGCATTTAACGAGCTTCAAGCCGCTTTCCTGCTAAAAGTGAGCGCGCCGCATATGCCTAAGGGAACAATCCACGTATGCATAGTCGATCCAGGAGTAGGCACCGAGAGAAGAGGAATCATCATCAAAACGCGCAGAGGAGATGTTTTCATAGGCCCTGACACGGGATTTATGATCCCCGCGGCGGAGGAACTTGGAATAGAACGAGTTTGCTTAATCGATGAGTCTAGGCTTCCGCCGAGATTTTCCGAAACTTTCCACGGCCGAGACGTGTTCGCGCACGTCGCTGGAAAAATCGCATCGGGAGAGAAAATCGAGGAAATAGGCGGGGAAATCTCGGATTTCGCTAGATTGGAGCTTCCTGAGCCGATGATCTCCGGCGAAAAAATCGGCGCCGTGGCTGTGCACGTTGATAGATTCGGAAATGTGATCACAAACGTGAAACCGAAGCTATTTTCAGCTAGATTCGGAGACCAGGTCGTTATCAAGCATAAAGATGTGGAAATAAAGTGCAAATATGTTAAATCTTATGCGCACGTCCCTTTAGGAGAGCCGCTGATCACTATTGGAGGAACGGGGTATATTGAAATCTCCGTTAATCGTGGAAACGCCGCGGAAAAATTTGGCATAGTTCCTGGAAGCAAGTTGACATTCATTAAATCTGAGCGAGAAATTCTTTAAAAAGGCGTAAAATTCATGCATTTTTGAAAATGACCATCGATAAGGCGGTCATCCTCGCTAGGGGATTGGGGAAGAGAATGCGGAAACAAGCAGAGAGCTTGAGATTAAATTCCTTTATCGAGGAGAAGGCAGATAAAGGTTGGAAGCCGTTTATACCCATCGGCGGCAGACCGTTCATCGATTATCAGATACTTGAATTGAAGGATGCTGGATTTAGAAAGGTGTGCCTCGTAGTCGGCCGAGAACACCTAATACTGAAAGATCACTATCAAGAACTAGGAACCCAGCTCGGAGTCGAGATCTCCCTGACTATTCAAGAAAAACCTTTGGGAACCGCTGACGCGGTTTACGCTTCTAAAAATTTCGTTAGAAATGATTCTTTTATAGTTTTGAACGGCGATAACTTTTATCCGAGGGAACCCTTGGAAATCATAAAAAGCCAAGTTGATGAGAACAGGTGTTACGTCATCGGATTTGAAAGAGAATCGCTGATCGAAAAAAGCAACTTCGATGCCGGGAGAATAAGATCTTTTTCCGTGATGCTTGTGGATGACGACATGAATTTGATTAAGATCGTTGAAAAACCTGACGACCCAGAGCTGTATAGATCGAGGCATGGAATACTGATCAACATGAACCTCTGGAGGTTTACGCCGGTAATCTTTGAAGCATGTAAGAGAATTAAGCCTCATCCCGAGAGAGGAGAATTCGAACTCACCTCGGCTGTTCAAACACTAGTAGACGAAAAGATAGCAGAAGTAAAGGTTTTACCCGTCAAATCCTTCGTTTTAGACCTCACCTATAGAGCCGATATACCGATCGTCGAGAAATTGATTAAGAGATTTGAAAATGAGCTTCGAAAGCCTTAAACAGGGGCGTTGAGAAAATTTAGGAGAGATCAGGAAAAATGCTCATCGCGGTATTCGAGGACAAGCTTGCACCGAACTTTCATCCGCTCTCGCTCACAAGACCCGTTTATGCCCTGAGATGCGGCCCGAGCCTGTTATATGAAAAAATATTGAACGCCTTTCCGAGTGCACGCATGGCATTCTTCATGAGAAACTACCTCAGCAAAGCCTTCTCCGCGAAGATTCCACGGAGACAGCGGCCTTTAAGCATCAATGACCTCAATGTGCTGGAGACGGAGGAAGATGCCCTCGTTCTCAACGGCAGGTGGATCTTCAATTCCAAGCTCTTACATGTCGGAGAAGAAGTGATCGCGGTTAAAGATGACTCGATAGTTTATGCTTACCTGAAAAGGAGAACCATAAGTAAGTTTTTGGAGAAATCCG
This sequence comes from Nitrososphaerota archaeon, assembly GCA_021160205.1. The sequence continues at coordinate 6,503 of JAGHCZ010000099.1, forward strand.
GCTCTCTTCTCGAGTTCTTAGAGTATGTGAAATCCGAGTTAAGTCCGCTTAGGCTGAATGATGCGAGATTAATCGCTTATCCATGGGATCTCATCGAGAGTAATTCGCGGGAAATAAATTCGGAATTCGAGGAATTCAAGAGAGGTAAGGTGAAAAATCTTTCCAAGCTCGATGGAGTTTATCACGTAGGCGAAAAAGATAGAATACTGATCGCCGAGAGCGCGAAAATATATCCATGCGTCGTCCTCGACTCTTCCGAAGGTCCGATAATAATCGACGAGGAAGCTAAAATTATGCCCGGCAGCTTCATTAAGGGCCCATGCTATATCGGAAAGAAGACTTGGATCATCGGAGGAAAGATCGAGGGATCGACGATCGGACCTGTCTGCAGAGTTGGAGGGGAAGTCGATGAATCTATTATCCACGGATTCTCGAACAAGTATCATGAGGGATTCCTCGGCCACAGCTATGTCGGCGAGTGGGTGAACCTCGGCGCTTTATCAACGACGAGCGACCTGAAGAACAATTATACCTCCGTCGAGGTCCCCATTGGGGGTAAGCTGATCGACTCGGGAAAGCTGAAAATCGGCGCGTTCATCGGAGATCACACGAAAACCGGCATAGGATCACTTTTCACGACCGGCGCGGTAGTCGGCGTGATGTGCAACCTCGTGACAGCGGGCGCTCCATATCCAAAGTATGTGCCGTCTTTTACTTGGTATGTGAAGGGAAGAGCTAGTGAGGGGCCTGGACTTGAGGCCATGTTGAAGACAGCTAGGATCGCTATGGATCGAAGGGGGGTTGAGCTAACTGGTGACGAAATGGAGCTCTTTAGAAAGCTCTACGAGATGACGCGAAGCGAGCGGATGGCGTTCATCGAGAAATATTCGTCGAAATTTAGGTAGGTCGGCCGATTCACGGTAACAGTTAAGAGTTGGGATTAGCGTAATCATCTCGGGTTCTAGGTAATGGCTCAGCGTTTTCCATTTCCAGGCGCCACGACGGTCGGAATCAAAGCAGAAAACGGCGTAGTTCTAGCTTCCGAGAAAAGACTTACCTACGGATATTTTGTTATGAGTAAGAATGTTAGAAAAGTTTTCGAGATCACGTCTAAGATCGGGGCAGCGTGCGCAGGATTCGTCGGCGACATGCAGAGCTTGATCCGGGATGCGCAGGCCGAGATAAACCTCTACAGATATACGTATAGGAAAGATCCACAGGTCAGAACGGTCGCCAAGGTTTTGTCGAATTACCTCTTCAGCAGCAGGTTTCTCCCATATCTCACGGAGACGATAGTTGGCGGATTCGACGATACAGGAGCCCACGTAATCGTATTGGATCCACTCGGCTCGATGATAGAAGATGATTACGCCGTAGTAGGCTCGGGAGCTGAGATCGCGATAGGCGTGATAGAGAGCAGCTATAAGAAGGACCTCAGTCCAGATGAGCTTAGAAACTTGGCGGTTAAAGCCGTTAAAGCCTCAATTGCCAGAGATGCGGCGAGCGGAAACGGCATAGATGTTTTACTCTTCACGGAAGAGGGATTGAAGATCAACGAGACCTTAACGGTATAGTTGCATTAATTAGTGATCTTCAATATCAGAGTTATGGTAAATGGATGCGGCGGACCTCTTAACCGTGAGAGGAAAAATCCTTCTATATCTCGCCGAACACGGTGCCTTAGTCGGAGGACTGCAGATTTCAACCGTTAAGCTAGCTGAGGAAATCGGGGTCTCTCAACAAACGGTTTCTAGGACGCTCATAGAGCTGGAAAAACAGGGGCTTGTGGAGAGAAGCGGGGCCGGGAGAACTTGGATCATAAAGTTGACTGAAAGGGGGCTTAAAGGCCTCCTCGAAATGCACACCATTCTGAAGAAGACGTTTGAGACTCCCGTTGAGATAGAGCTCGAGGGATACGTCTTCACAGGTTTAGGCGAAGGCGCATA
>JAGHCZ010000086.1 GCA_021160205.1 Nitrososphaerota archaeon
CTTTTGACGTGCCTCGATGGAAAGTTAGCGGCTTTCGCCTCTTCGTTCTTCATTTTAGGCTCAATTCACCTGCTATTAATAGCGAGTTTTCCGGAGGGAACTTATCCTCACCTTTTTGTCTCTTTAGAATTCTTCATCCTAATGGGGATCTCAATTCTCCTTTATGGAATAGCTTTCACGGCGGCGAAGCAACGCCTTCTAGGAGTAATCTTTCTGGGAATGGCTCTCGGAGGTTTTTCCGCGTCCGTTCTCGTTCCGTGGCCATCGATCGCCTGCCTAGAAGTATTCGTGATCGCTTTGATGAGTATATGGGCGATTTTAATGCTCAGGCAGGATTTGAGAATGAGCGGCTCCAGCCTCTAACTTTCCGCTTGCTTACGTTTAAGCATGAGTTCTAGATCTTTTATTTGTTCTCTGAGCTTCCTCTTTATGGCCGATGGGTTGTTTTCGACGCCGAATAGCTCGGCGAAGAGCGGCGTGGTCTTTAAGATCAAGGTTCTGCCCGATTTCTCAGCCTCTATCAACCCTTTTTCAAGGAGAATTTTTACGTGTTTGTACGCTGATCCTCCTCTCGCCTCCGCCACCCTGCTCTGCTCTATCGGCTGATGATATGCTATGAAGGAGAGCGTCCTCATCACTCCCCTGCTGAGTAAAGGCTTCTTTAGGAACTTCTTAGCCAGCTCCATATACTCCTTCTTCAGCTTAAGGTAATATCTCTCGCCCGGGAGCTCCACGAGCTCAAGCGCCCTAGAATTTTGTTCGTATTCCCTTCTAAGATCCTCCACCGCTCCAAGCGCTATCCTCCTAGATCTAGTTCCGCAAGCTCTCATTATGATCTTCAACGGAATGGGCCTGGCGGCTGCGAAAAGCACGGCTTCAACTCTGGCTTTCAATTTCTCTTGCTCTACCATTCCACTTCACCGCAATTAACCTGCATTCCTCATCCTCAACCAACTCCACTATTCCCTTAGCAGCTGCGAAAAGCAGCAAAATGAATCTTCTCGCCGCTTCGAGTTTATCGGCTCCCGTGAAAAGGCTTGGGAGATCTATTATCTCTTGGTCGCCGAAAATCCTTCTGAGGCCTTCGAGGAATTCCTCCAGCCTTTCTTCCAGCTTCACTATGAATTCATCGAGCTTAACGTCGAATACCTCGAGTATGCTGTTTTCTTCATCGTTTTTTCTTCGCTCCGCTTTCATGAAGAGGGCTCTCAATGCTTGAACGAGTTCGCCGACGGTTGCGACCATGAATTCGGGCGTGTATGGAAGGCTTACCGGAGGTGGAACTATCATAGTCTTACCGATCTTTCTATCCTCCTGCGTGCTCGGTATATCGGCTTTCAACAACCTCTCCGTCTTCATCCTGTGAATCGTCGCGGCGGAGTAAGCTGCTATCCCGCAGGAGTTTAAGTCTAGGTTTCCGTATTTTTCCAGCTCTTCCATTAGGGATTTTACGACTTCGACGAGTTTTATTTGCCAGGGCTTAACTCTGTTCAGCCTCGTTACTTCGAATAGGACCTTCCATCTCGGATCGTTCCAAATCGTTATTACTTTCTCAGCCACCTCGAACCACCTCTTCAAGCCTCGTCTTCACGATCTTGGAGACTCCGCCGCTGTTGTAGACCCCGATTACCTGATCCGCTTTCTCCACCATGACATCTTTAAGGCTTATAACTATTATCTGAGTCCGCTTAGCCATTTCCTTGAACAACTCCGCCAATCTTCTAGTATACTGTAGATCCATGTGAGCGTCGACCTCATCGAAAATATAGAAATCAGCCGGAGTCAGCCCCTGCAGAGCGAGGAGGAAGGCGACGGCCGCGACTGATTTTTCTCCACCGCTAGCAGCTCTTACGCTTCTGGGCTGCTTTCCCGGGAAGGCCAAGACCATTTCTACTCCTCCTTGGAAGGGGTCGTCGGGGTTTTCCAGTCTCAGCCATCCTCTCCCGCCGGTTAATTTGGTGAAGTAGTCTTCGAAGGCGTCCGCGACGCGGTTAAAGGTCTCCATGAAGATCCTCTTCTTCTCGCTTTCTACCCACTCGATAAACTTGAGTATTTCTTGTCGCTCGGCTTCGAGTTCCATGATTCTCGATGATCTAACTTTATAGTTTCCGGCGAGTTCCTCGTATTGAGCCGGCGCGAGCTGGTTTATCATCTCAAGCTCTTTCAGCTCCTCTTCTAATTCTCGTTCAAGTTTTGAGAGGAGGCTTTCGTCGACTTCTGGGAGCTCGATTGATGATTCTCCGATGGTCGCGATTTTTTCACGCAAATTTCCCAATTGAATTTCGAGCTGAGCTCTTCTAACCTGAATAGACGACTTCGTAGAGGAGATTTTCTGAATTTTTTCCTCAATTTCCTCAAGTCTCGAAATCACGCTTTTGAGGGCCTGAGAAGTTTTCTCGAAATCGTATTTCAAGCTGCTCCTGACATTCGTCAATTCATTTACGTTAGAGGTTATTTGAGCTAATTCTTCCTCGAGGCTCTTGAGCTCAACCTCGATTTGCCCGCTTCTCTCCGAAGCCCTTTGATGCTCTTTCTCCACGGTTTCTATGCGAGATTTCAGCTTTGACTTTTCATCAATCAATCTTTCAAATTCTACCTTTAAATCGTCAATCCTCCTTCTAACATTTCCGAGTTTTGCTTTGAGCTCTACGTGTTCCAGCTTAGCTTCCTCGTAAAGTTCGCGCTTTTTCAATAGTTCGCGCTCTAAGAGCCTGAGGTCCTCTTCCTTTAACTCGCTTTCACGGGCTGTGATCAGGCTTAAATTCTCCCTAGAAACCTTCACGATTTCCTCGTTTTCTCGCAGTTCTCTTTTTAGCTTATTCAGCTTGGAGACCTGCCTGTTTTCTTTTAGAAGATTTTCGGAGATGTTTGAATATAGGTCCCAAATTTTTTGATATAATGCCTTTTTCTCGAAGTTTATTTTTGCTAAGAGCTTTTCTTTCTCCCTTAATTTCTCATTAATGGCCTTAAAGTTTTCTTCGGTGTCAGCGATCCTCTCCCTTAATTTTCTAAGAAGCTTCACGGATTCTTTGTATTCTTTGGTGATCGCTTCCGCTAGAAGCGTTTTGTCAAATGATATGGATTCTATCTTGAGGTCTGGGTGTATCAAGACGTTATTGAGCACGAGCTTTTTGCCTTCTATGGGCTCCAATTTTCCGGTGAACTTAACGTCCTTTAAAAGATATGATAGCGCTACTTCGGCCCATTTTTCTTTAAAAGTTATTTTCGGAAGCCTTATTCGCTTAGGTTGAGCCGAGGCTATGTCGAGCGAAATTATTTTGACGCTTATTCCCAACTCTCCGAACAGCTCAGCCAAAGCCATTCCAATATCCCAGCTATCAACGACCAATGACCTTAGCCACCCATCGGTGGCTGAATCGATTAGCTGTAAAATATCATCATCGGCGGTGACTCCGTCCTTTAGAAATCCTCGAACGCCGCTTAAGCCCGCTGAGCGAATTGCCTGGATGATTTCTTCATTTCCATTTGATTCTCGGAGGATTCCGGTTGACGCTATTTTCTCTAAAATTGCCGAGAGCTTTCTTTCGCGTTCTTCTATTAGCGATAGCTCGCTCGAGGAGTTCTTAAATCGCTTCTCTAATTCTCTCATTTCTCCTCTAAGACTTAATTCTTCCATCTCGATCATTCGAATCCGACGCCACGTTTCAAGAATCTTAGAGAAGTTCTCTCCGAGCGATTTCGCCAGTTCCTCGATCTCGAAAGAAGTTTCAGCTATTGATTTCTGAAGCTCTTTCGCCTTTGCATCTGCTCTCGTCAGCTCAGTCTTCCATTTCAGTATTTCGGACTCACTTCTCTTTTTTTCTTCGTCGATTTTCTTCTTGAGAGTTTGATATTTTGTCTCAACTTGTTTCAGCTCCTCGAGAGTTTTTCCCGCTTTGTCCTCTGCTAGTTTCAGGGTCTCGCTCAGGTTTAGGGCGTTTTCTTTCATCTTTTCGATTTCTTCTTGAAGCTCGGAAATTCTTTGATCTATTAGGCTCAGCCTCTCTAAGATGTAGGCCTTCTCTTTGAGAACTCCCTCCGCCCTCTCTTTCATTACTGATAACTCGATTCTCAGATCATTCACTTTGGACTCGATGACACCTTTCTGCGATCTAAGTTTTCCAAGTTCAGCTTCCACTTCGTCGAGTTTTCTCGAGCTTTGATCTAATTCGATGTTAAGGCTGCTCTTTTCTTCCAACAGTTTCGTCCGCTCGGTTTCCAATTTCTCGAGCTGCGTCTCATGTTCCAGTAATTGCTCATCTATTTCTTTGAGCTCTTTTTCCAGCGACTTGATGTTTTTTCCGAGCTTGAGCCTCTTGATGGCGTTTAGAAATTCTTCGACTTGGCTCCTTCTGAACGCCTGGTTTCTCTCTTTCTCCAGCTGCTTTACCCTCACCTTCACTTCCTTAGTGCTTGCCTTCGCTATTGCCAAGTTTTTCTCGGCTATCGCGAGCTGTTCCTCCGCTTCGGCTTTTTTCTTCTCGTAGCCGCTTATCCCGGCCACTTCTTCGAGCATCTTTCTGTGATCCGATCCGCTCATCTCCGCGATTTCTATCACGGATCCTTGGGGGACGATGTTGAATCCAGAGGGCTTTATGTTCGCCATGGAGAGAATCGTTAGAAGCTCGTTTCGCGAGACCTGTCTCCCATTAACGTAGTATTCGCTCTCACCCGTTTTTGAGATCTTTCTGGAGATTGTGACGTCCTCAGAATCCACGGGGAGGACCCTTTGAGAGTTATCGAAGGTTAAGGTTGTCCTGGCCCAGTTAATCGACGGCTCGTCGTGTACGAGCTCAGCCATTCTCCCCACTCTTAGGTTGTGGGCGCTCAGCTCTCCGAGCGTAAACCTGATAGAGTCTAATACGTTTGACTTTCCCCCTCCGTTTGGACCCGTTACAACTATGAACCCCTTCTCTAGGTCGA
>JAGHCZ010000137.1 GCA_021160205.1 Nitrososphaerota archaeon
ACTCTTAGCAACTCGTTCGCAATTTTCCTAAAGGAGAAATCTATCTCGAATTCCCGCTTGAGAAGCTGGGCTAATTTCCATGTAGGAAGCAATATAACTCCATGCTTCTTCGCATACTCTATGGCATCTTTTCGAAAGCTAGGAGCTACCACAACAGGTATAATACATAGCTTCATGTAACGCCTTCCTCCTTCTTCATATCCGTATTCAAAAGATTTAGCAAGCTTTTCGAGAAAATCCTTGATATCCCTGGCTTCTACACCTCCTTTCTTGTATTTGAATTCGAAAATCGCATCGAAACCTAGTAATTCTTCGCTTCCTATATGGATTCGAAGCCTCAAAATCCTATCTATTTCTCTTCCATTGCTTAACCTTATGTTATAGCTCGTCTTTCCATTCCTGATCACCTGTTTAAACTTTGCCGCGCAGACAACTTTTTCCCATAACTTCTCCAACACGGCTTGACAATATTTCTCATGTAATACTCCAATCCTCTGGCTAATTTTTCCAGTTTCGGAATCTATTCTTTCGGCTTCCTTCATCCACTGTCTTATCTCATCTTCTGTGAAAAAGCTGTCATCGTAAAGCCATTTGCTTTTGGTCGACTTGTATATTCTTATAGACCTTGCAGTTGACTGGAGCTTTTCTGCCATTCGAATTATTTCATAAGGTCTTCTTCCTAGATTTTCAGCGAGAGCGTTTACTTGGACCCATCTCTTCATCTCGCTGTACTTCCTTATTTCGTGGTATAATGCTCTGGTCCATGACGGCAGATGCTCGCCGCTCGCTAAGCGTTTTTCAATTTGATTGGTGCCTGGAAGACCGTAAAGATACCCGCTTATTCCTCCTCTAAACATCACTTCTCTGCCGTTCTTGGTGATGTATCCTCTTCTCACGACCTCTCCTTTCCTATACATCTTGTTCAGGATTGTTGAAACTCTCTTGGGGTTAGCATCGCATTTCTCCGCTATTTCCGTGGCAGTTAAGGCAATATCGCTTTGCCTCAACACTTGTATTATCTTCTGTTAAGTAACTTCTACCTTTTTCCTTTCATCGACATATTCGATGAACTTTACCTGCTTTTTGACGGTGACCTCTTCCAAACTGTATCTCTCCGTTTTCTTGAACTCATAGTCGACTATTTTGTTAGGACCCAAGAACGGGCTATCCTTTCTAATCCAGAGATGGCCTCTAAAGCGGCTCCAAGTCTTCCCAATCCTAGGCTTTCCCACAACCCTGTCAAAGCATATCCGATCCCTGCTCCTCAGAACATGTCCACGTCTCCATAGAAGCTTAAGGATATTCGAGACATGAGTACCGCTGAGACCCGTAGTATCCTCTATCTCATGCCTCATCCTAGGCCTACCGTCGCCGAGAAACTCATAGACCTTCCAAGCAGGGCTATCCTTTCTCAACCAAGCCACCTCCAGAAATTCGATCGTATAGTCAGCCGACCCCATCGCCACAGTACTCCAGAGCCGCGGCTGTGACGGTAAACGAAAAACATTATTTCTACGAGAAATCGAACCCGACCTCGAACCAGAAATCGATGAAGATATCGTAAACTAACTAAAAGACGAAAGACCGAGGAGAAATGCGGCGGAAGATAGGGGTCGGCTCGGCTCTTCCTGCATCACGGTTCAGTCTGGAGCGGCTGCCTCATCCCCTGGCAGGTTAATTCTCTTTTCACGATTTATATCTTCTGCGGGGTTTAACGGTTTACGGTTTTTCGGGATAAAGGCTTATTTTTGTGTTGGCGGAATGATTTTTCGTAGTCGTATTGGTGGTTTGGGATTTTTGAATAGGCGTGTCTTGGCGTTGATTATCATAGTCGTGGTTGTTGGAGTTATCTTGAGTTCGCTCTTGGTTTTCTGGCCATTTGGGGAGAAGTTGCCTGAGCCTAAGGGGCCTCTTAGTTCAGGTAGGGTGTTGATCAGCGAGGTGAAGTACACCGCCGATGAGACTGGCCCGGAGTTCGTCGAGCTCTATGTCCCGGATTCCGCCGGGCTGGATCTAAGTGGGTGGTATATCACGACGTTCGACGGTGACAAGATTGAGATCCCGAAGATCAAGGGCATCAGGGACTTCGCCTACATCCTTTTGGTCTTTGGATCGGGAACAAATGACCTCGACGCGTCGGATGGGAGGGTCGTGGCCTATCTGGGAGAGAAGGATGTTCTGGATGATGGGGGAGACGAGGTCGCGCTCTACGACCCCAATGATAACCTAAGAGACTATATGCGGTATAAGGGCGGAAACGGCGACCCGGCACTTGGGGGATGGAGCGAGGATGACCTTGGGCCGGAGGCGCCTCCGGGAACTTCGATCCAGCTTTTGGGAGAAGACTTGAATGGGAGCGCGAATTGGGTGGCTTCTCCTCCGAGCGGCGGCAACCCGAACGTGGTCGAGTTCGAGATAGATGAGGGATTGTGGATCGTGATACATAACGGGAGGAGCAACGTCACAAGGGTTGAAAGGCTCCGCGGCCTCGAATTCGAGTTCACCCCGGGCCCCGGCGTAACAAATGATCAAATCAACAAGATGCGGAACTTCTTCGAGAACGCTTGGAAGTTCTTGAAAAAAGAGGGATATAATCTCCCACAAGCCGCGTCGGACGGGAAGATACACGTTACGGTGAGGAGGGCGCCATCTGTTAAGGATGCAGCTGGGGGAACTTCTAGGAACGGGAGGATCGAGCTCGAC
>JAGHCZ010000084.1 GCA_021160205.1 Nitrososphaerota archaeon
GCCTGAAAGTAAACCTGCTGTGAGTATTCCTGATATAGTTATAACGGAAATTAATGCATTCTTAGTAGCATGTTTATTTATGACCTCTCTGCCGCTTAAACCTCTCGCTCTAGCGGCTATGATGTACGTTTTCCCAAGCTGTTCAAGCATGCTCGATCTCATTATCCTCATTATTAACGCAATGTTTATGGTAACGATCGTGGTAACAGGTAAAACTAAATGGGATAACGCGTCTAAAAAGACTGCACCGTTTAGATTAAGGATTGCATCAACCGTGTATAGACCTGTATATATCTTAAATTCGCCGGATCTTACTAAAGCTTCCGCCCATGGACTCAACCTCCCGGGAGCAAATATTCCTAAGCCGCCGTAAAAGACCGCCAACAGCACTATCCCGAGCCAGAAAGAAGGGAGAGACCAGCCAACTATCGCAATAATTCTCGTCGCGTGATCTATGGCTTCGTCTTTCTTGATGGCGGAAAGCTTTCCGAGAAATATTCCAATGAAAATTATTAACGGCGCAGAGTAAAGAGCTAGCTCGGCAGTTGCTGGCAGCCTCGTGATTAAAGCCTCTATAACAGGCATATGAAGCGACTGAGACCAGCCTAAATTTCCTTGAAGAACTTGACTTATCCAATTAAAGTATTGGATATAAAAAGGCTTGTCAAGCCCATATTTCCTTATTATTTCCTCTACGGCACTTGCCTGTCTGGGGTTAGTTACGTAGAGAGCGGCTCTTTCAACCGGATCAAAGAGCTGTGTAACCCCAAATATGAGTAAAGTGACCCCGATAAGCGTAGGAATTACGAGTAAGAGACGCCTAATGAGAAAGGCTCTCATACTGGTGCTCAAGTTAGTTCATGATCCGCCTCCTACTCCCTGTTAATTAACTTTATTCTCTTAGAAAAATGAAATGGGAGGTATAAAGGAAGGCCTAGTATCCCTTGGATAGGGCGTAGAAGTAGATTCCAGGGTAGATGGGGTTATAATACCATCCTTTGACCCAATCTCGCTCGTAATGGCGGCCTAAAGGCTGATCAATGATGAAGCTCGGCACATCTTCATAATATATTTTTTGTAATTCCTTGTAAATCTCTATTCTCTTCGATTGATCCGTTTCTGATATTCCCTTTTCTATCAGCTCATCTACGTGTGGATTACTGTATTTTTGCCATGCAGAGAAGGTTCCGCTGGAATGCATGAACGGGTGGACGAAATTGTGCGGATCCGGATAATCCGCCAGCCAGCCTATGAAGAACGCGGGCAGTTGGCTCTTAACCATTGCCTTGAGGTAAGTAGGCCACTCAACCGCTCTGACCTCTACCTTGAACTTTGGATTAATTTTCTCGACGTTCTCCTTTAGTACCTCGGCAGCAGTCTTACGCTGTACGTTGCCGGTATTGTATAATATTGTCAGCTTGAATCCCTTTTCCCAAACTTCTCCGTTCCATGCTTTCTTGAAGTATTCTTCAGCTTTCTTCAAGTCGTGAGTATAGGTCGGTTGATCGGGATTGAATCCGGGTAGACCTTTCGGTATAGGTCCGGGTACGTGCTCAGCCTCGCCATACCACACTTCCTTCAGATAAGTTTCGTAGTCGAACGCGTATGCGAAAGCCTTCCTTAGATTAACATCGTTAAAGAAGTCGGGTGGTATGCCATTTCCATCTAGCTTTCCGCTTCCAATATATGGGCTGTTTGGATCCACTTTGAATGTGAAGAAGACGGCGTCTAATGGTAGAGTCGGCAGATCTTTAACAACCCTTATTCCCTCGGCGCCTTCCAGCTCCTTCATGTATTGCCTAGGAACGTATACGATATCTGCGTCCCCTTTTAAGAACATCAGCTTTCTAGTAGACCACTCATCGACTTTCTTTATGACCGCTCTTTTTATTTTCGCAGGTCCTCGGAAGTAGTCATCGAATCTTATCAATGAAACTTCCTTACCATGTTCCCATTTCTCAAGCATGAATGGGCCAGATCCGCACTCCACTTCTTGAAGCTCAGGGACCTCTGGATTGTTATACTTCTTCCAGTCATCCCACGTTCCAGGCCATGCACCGTGTTTTACCGCACATTCCTTATCAACGATGCTCGCCCAAGTCTGGCTTAATATCTGCAAAAACACGGTAGTCGGGAACGGCTTCGCTAAATGAAAGACTACATTGTCTCCTTCAACCTCGACGGCTTTATCTATCTGCTCCGCTGTAACAACTATGTTTCCCTCTCCATCTCTTGTGCTTTCAACTCCGAGCAAAGGTTCTAGAAGCATCCAGACGGGGCCGCCGTCTCTATCTTGAACCATGGCTCTCTCAAAGGAATACTCAACATCTTCAGGAGTTATCTCGCCTCCATCATGGGTTTTTATTCCCTTTCTTATCGGGAATATTATCGTCATGCCGTTATCTTTTACGAGCCCATTCTCGACTGATGGAACTTTCTCGGCTATCACTGGCACGAATTTATCTACTTTTTCTTTATCGAAGAAAACCAAAGTGTCATACATGTTGAAGATCGCTTCTCCGCTCGCGGTGTCATATGACCACGCGGGATCCAAGGTCTCTGGCTCACCTATAGTCGCTTCAATTATCGTATCCGGGTTCTTTATTCCCATCGTAGGCGCTATCATGAAGAAATACGTTCCAGCGCCTATGACGATAGCGGCGATCACTACCACGATGACGATGACGGCAAGTTTGCTTACTGCGCACCTATTTTTCATGGGCATCAAAATTTTTTGAGGAGACACTTGTTTAAAAAGTTTTATAGAACATACGTCAAGAATCAGATTAAAGATTTTACAAGAAATGCTGAGCCTATTGCTGTCAGCAGCGGTATTGGAAGTCCTGGGAGAATTTTCCTCTTTTGCAGCGAGCGGAGGGTTATCGTGTAGCCTATGAGCATCGAGGCGGATGCGGCGATGGCGGGAGCCGGCCCCAGATTCCAGAGCACGGCGGCGAGGGTGAGAGAGTAGAAGAAGAGATCGCCCATTCCAACGACCACGTCGCCTATCTCGATTGTTAGACCTTTCAGGGAGACCGCGTCTTCTTTAGTCAGAGTTGAGAGATGGCCCTTATAGACCGCGAGCACGTCGTAGATCGAAATTCCGGCCACGAGGACCATAAACGTCCAGTAGGGTATGCTCATGCCTATTGTTCCGCCGGCGCCGGACGCGATATACGAGGCAGCAATCGAGGAGGCGAATTCTCCGCTTTTTAGCAGGGCGTAAGTCACGAGAGAGGCTCCGAGGATTGCGGCTGGGATCCAGAACTTGAATATCGCGGGGTCTATTATTA
>JAGHCZ010000148.1 GCA_021160205.1 Nitrososphaerota archaeon
CCTACTCCTATCCCGAGGCGCTCTACCTCGTCGAGAATGGGAGAATGAAGATCGCCGATTCTTCCGGAGCGGAGCTCGATTTCAACGGGCTTCTCGAGATACTTAAACAATTAAACGAAAACGTTTGGAGAGACTACGTTGTCTACAGAGATTTGAGAGAAAGGAGATACGTGGTAAAAGACGGAGTCAACGCGGAGCTTAGATTCAGGGTCTTCGAGAGAGGTAAATATGGAAAGGAACCCGCGAAACATTTAATCGCGCCAATCCTCGAAGGAAAAAACGTGCCGGTGGAAAAGCTTAGAGAATGGCTATCGATTTGCAGGAAAATGAGAAAAGAGCTCGTTATAGCCGTCGTCGATAGAAGAAACGAGGTCATATACTATAGGGCATCACTGGTGGATTTGAGAAATGTCTAGAAAAATCAGGGCTCTAATAGCCTTAACGAGGCCCCCGAACTCCACCCTCATGTTCATCGCGGTGATATCGGGGATCTTGCTCTCCGATGAAAAAATTTTCCAACTCGACAAGCTGATCCTGGCATTTATCACGGCGTATAGCCTCTGCGGAGCCTCGATGGCGTTCAATGACTACTTTGACAAAGAGGTCGATCGAGTAAACGCTCCTTGGAGACCAATCCCCTCGGGAGCAATTTCCGGATCAGAAGCAATAATCCTTTCAGCGGCCCTAGGAACAATTGGAATCATCTCCGCGGCGGCTACCTCGCTTCAATGCTTAATCGTCGCGGCCGCGGCTTTCCTCGCAGCCCTAATCTACAACGCTAAGCTGAAGAAAACCGGGCTCTTCGGCAATATGTTGGTCAGCGTTGATGTTGTGATTCCATTCATCTACGGAGCAGTTCTTTCAGATGGATACATCTCGCCGAGAATCATAACCTTCATCTTCCCAGTCTATCTCTCAAACCTCGGGAGAGAGATAATAAAAGGAATCTCCGACATCGAGGGAGACTCGCTTAGAGAAATAAGATCCATAGCTAGAACTAAGGGAGCGAAGATCGCGGCGAGGCTCGGAGCCCTCTTCTACTTGGCAGCAGTTTTGATAAGCCCGATTCCGTATATCTTGAACCTAGTTAACTGGATTTATCTCCCGATCGTGGCGATCGCCGACGCCGGATTCGTCTATAGCTCGATCTCCATAATCAAATCATCGACGAGGGAAAATTCGCTGAAGGTCAAGAAACGGACGCTGCTCTGGATGCTCATCGCCTTAATCGCCTTCATCGCAGGAGCCATTTAACAAAAACCTATTTCACTTACCGAGAACGAGACTAGAATCGGATAAGCGATGGACTTACCAGCGATAATTGGAGGAGAACCTGTTAGAAAAGAACCGTATCCAAAATGGCCTGTATATGACGAGAGAGAAAAAGAGCTGTTAGTGGAGGCTTTGAGAAGCGGTAGGTGGAGCGCGGGCGGCAAGCTTCAAGAAGAATTCGAGAAAAGATTCGCGGAATTCCAAGACGCGAAACATGCCTTGCTGTGCTCGAGTGGAACGGCTGCCCTGAAAATAGCCTTAAAGGCGCTGGAGCTGAACCCGGGTGACGAAGTAATAGTTCCGGCCTATACGTTCATAGCGACCGCCACCTCCGCGATCGACCTAGACCTCAAAGTAATCTACGCCGATATAGATCCCCAAAGCTACACTATAGACCCCGACAGCGTGAAAAGCGCAATAACCAGGAGAACGAAGGCGATCATACCCGTTCACATAGCGGGGAGACCCGCCGACATGGATGCGTTACGGGAAATAGCCGAGGAAAAATCCCTGATGCTCTTGGAGGATGCGGCTCAGGCCCATGGAGCTGAGTGGAGGGGGAGAAGGGTCGGAGCCATTGGAGACGCGGGGATCTTCAGCTTCTATCAATCTAAGAACATAACCTCCGGGGAAGGAGGAGCAATCACGACGAATAGCGATGAGATAGCTGACAGAGTTTGGTCTCTTAGAAATGTCGGGAGACCGAGAACCGGCCCCTGGTATGAACACAGAATCTATGGATGGAATTATAGGATAACGGAGTTTCAGGCGGCGATACTTTTAGCCCAGCTTGAAAAAGCCCCTAAATTCATGGAAAAAAGAGAGCGGGGAGCGGGGATCTTGGACAAGCTGCTAAACGAAATAGATGGAGTTAGCCCCCTCCTGAAAGACGAGAGAGTAACGAGGCACGCCTACCACCTATACATCTTCAAATACGATCCAGCCGAATTCTCCAACCTCCCGAAGAACAAATTCGTGGAAGCCCTCAGAGCCGAAGGAATACCCTGCAGCCCAGGCTACAGGCCGCTATACGACTACCCATTCCTACCGCGGAGCAAGCCCCTACCAAACGTCGAGAAAGCATCCAAAATCGAAGCGATCTGGATCCCGCAAAACGTTCTCCTCGCCGAAGAAAAAGACCTAGAAGACATCCGAAAAGCCATAGAAAAAATAAAGAAGCACGCCCACAAAATCCCAAGATAACCTTTATGTAGAGACCCACAAAAAACAAAAAACAGAACGAAACGCGGGGGTAGCCAAGCCTGGTCAAAGGCGCAGGACTGAGGCTCCTGTCCCATAGGGGTTCGTGGGTTCAAATCCCACCCCCCGCAC
>JAGHCZ010000126.1 GCA_021160205.1 Nitrososphaerota archaeon
ACTTCTATTATCTCTGGGAGAGATACGAGTCCGGTCTCGCCGAAGCGATGGATGAAGTTCCAGGAGTCCAGATCGCCCTCGAGCCGAAGCCCTATGAGCCTAGGGGAAACTCAATTTACAGGAACACCGCGAACGGAATCTTGCTGGCAAACTACGTTGAAAAGAGATTGAAGAACCCTGAAAACAAAAAATTCCTAGACCAAGGCTACAGGCTTATCGGACTTAACCCCGAGGTCGGCCATGTCCTCATGGGATACGAAGAGCTCTCGCTGGCCTTGGCGTCGATCCTGCGGGAGGGAAGACTGTTCCACACTCATTGGAATAGCCAGCCTCTCGGAAATTACGACCAAGATCTAGATGTAGGAGTTCTCGCGTGGAATGAAACTGTCTCGGCGCTGCTCGTTCTGAAGATGTACGGTTATCGCAGATACTTCGGTATAGATATAAACCCGGAGAGAATGCCGGTTGAGACAGCGTTGACGAATACTATGAACGCGCTCAGAGTAGCGAACGCTATAGTCGAGAGACTGGATTACGATAGACTGGTTGAGGCGTTCTATAACCCGGCCGAGAACAGGGGAGTAAGCGAGGACGTTTATTTGAGAGCGATCGCGCCTCCAGGAGTCGAGCTCAAGAAGATACCTAAAACCAAATATTAATACAACAATATTTTTCTCAGTTTTTCCAGTGGTTTCTAGGAATAAAGGAAAAGAAGCTGAGTAACGTCGTTTCTAGGGTTTACTCCGTGAAAGTGGTTACGTAATCGAAGAAATCTTCGGGGACTTTCCTAGGCTCTCCGACTATTACTTCGCTTAGTTTCACGGGAACTATCTGAGTCCCTCGTAAAACCGCAGCGTATCCGAATTTCTTCTCTTTCACTAGGTCTACCGCCTTGAATCCGAGCCTGATTCCGAGAACTCTGTCGAACGCTATCGGGGATCCTCCTCTCTGGATATAGCCTAGAACAGTGGACCTAACCTGCTTCCCTGTTCTCTTTTTAATCTCCTGCTCCAAGAACTTCCCGATCCCGCCTAACCTCACGTGGCCATATTCATCCCTTTCAGCGGCTGCAACCGCCAGCTCGCCGGTTGTCGGAACCTTCACTCCTTCTGCGACTGCTATTAACGTGTACGGTTTTCCTTCTTCATCGCGCTTCTTTATGACCCTGCAAACCTCTTCTAAGTCGAGCGGCTTTTCTGGGATCAAGATTATATGCGCTCCGCCGGCGAGACCGCCCATCAGGGCCAGCCATCCAGCATATCTCCCCATGATCTCGGCGACTATTACACGCTTATGGGACTTCGCGGTTGTGTGGAGCCTGTCGAGAGCCTCCGCTATTACGTTCACCGCGGTCCAGAAGCCTATCGAGTAGTCGGTTCCGAAGAGGTCGTTGTCTATGGTCTTTGGCACGTCGACTAATGGTATTCCCCTTTCTTAGAGCTTCATGGCTGCTCCTAGGGTGTCGTCTCCGCCTATGACTATTAGGGCGTCGAGCTGGAACTTTTTGACGTTCTCCATCACCGATTTGATGTCTTCTTCCGTCTTCGTCGGGTTTTTCCTCGAAGTTCCGAGCATCGTTCCACCTATTTGATAAATCCCCTCGACATCCTCCTTTTTCAGCGGCCTAATCTTCCCGCCGACCAAGCCTTCATAGCCGTTCTCAATCCCGAAGACCTCGAACCCATATTGCGATCCCCTGATCACCACGGCCTGGATCACGGCGTTAAGTCCCTGGCAGTCTCCTCCACCTGTTAACACGCCTATTCTCACTTTTCAGAAGCACCTCTCATTGCAATATTCATAACAAAAATATATATTTGATGCCCGGAAACCGGGCCGGCGATATCTCTCGCAGCTCAAAACGACTTGTCGCCGAAACATTTTAATGAAATATCTTTCATCGTGGTTTAATAACTGCTTCGATTTCTGTGCGTTGGTGTTTGATATGAGCGTTAAGGCCGCGATAATAGGTGCGAGCGGATACACGGGGGGAGAGCTCCTCCGGATTCTAGCGCTTCACAGGGAAATAGAGGTGGTTGCAGCCACTTCGAGAGAATACGCCGGCAGGCCGATAACCCACGTTCATCCCCACCTGAGGGGATTCTATAAGATGATGCGATTCGTGAAGGTGGATCTCGATAAGATCTTAAAGGCGGATGTGGCTTTTCTGAGCCTCCCAGCGGGAGCCGCGGTAACTTACGTCCCAAAGATACTCGAATCCGGATTAAAGGTGGTGGACTTGGGGCCCGATTATAGGTTGAAGGACCCGGAGGATTACGTGAAGTGGTATAAGTTCGAGCACCCGAACCCCGATCTATTGGAGAAGGCTGTTTACGGCTTACCTGAACTCCATCGAGAAGAACTTTCCCAAGCCCGGCTAATTGCTTCTCCAGGATGCAACTCCACCGCCGCGATATTGGCGTTAATACCCGCCGTTAAGGAGAAGTTGATAGACTTAGATCATATAGCGATCGACGTGAAGGTTGGAAGCAGCGAAGCAGGTAGAAAACCGGCCCAGGGAACCCATCACCCGGAGAGAGCGAACGTGATAAGGCCGTATGAAGCAAGGGGCCATAGGCATGTCGCCGAAGTGGAGCAGGAATTATCGAATCTGTCGGGAAAAGATTTGAGAATAGCGTTCGTCCCCCATGCTGTTGGATGCGTTAGAGGTGCGTTGGCGACGGCGCACACCTGGACAAATAGCGAAGTCGACGAGGCGAAAATACTTAGAGCATATGTAACGTGCTATAGACAGGAGCCGTTTATCAGGATCATTAGAGGGCCTCCCGTCGGATATCCGGATCCCAAATACGTTATTGGAAGCAATTTCGCGGATGTGGGGTTTGCGTTTGATGGAAGAGTTAGGAGAGCGGCGTTGATGGCGGCTATAGATAACTTGATGAAAGGAGCTGCTGGTCAAGCCGTTCAAGCATTCAATATAATGATGGGATTTGATGAGCGGGAGGGATTGATGTTTCCTCCTCTGAAGCCCGCGTAAAAAGGGGTGAGCAAAAATTGTTCGTCGTGAAGGCCGGAGGAAGGGCGCTTGAGCGGAACATCGATGGAATATTGAGAAGCTTGGCTGAGAGAGCGCTGAAGGGGATGAAGCTGATATTCGTTCACGGCGGAGGCGATGTTGTATCAAGGTATGAAAAGCTCATGGGCATGGAGCCGAGGTTCGTCGTCTCCCCTCAAGGGATAAGAAGCAGATACACGGATGAACGCGAGCTCGAGGTATACGTCATGGTCATGGCCGGAAAATTGAACAAAGAGATAGTAGCGAAGCTTCAAGGCCTAGGAGCCAAGGCAATAGGGCTCTCAGGAGCAGATGGAGGATTGCTAAAAGCTCAAAGAAAGAAGAAGATCGTGATCATAGATGAGAGAGGGAGAAAGAGGGCCATTCCAGGAGGCTACACCGGCTCAATAAAAGAAGTCAATACCGAGATTCTCAAAAACCTCCTCGACCAAGGATATTTGACGGTGATAGCCCCGATCGCGCTCGGATCCGAATACGAGCTCTTAAACGTCGACGCCGATCAAGCCGCCGCGAGCATAGCTAAAGCCTTGAAAGCGGAAAAACTCTTGATACTCACCGACGTCGAGGGGGTAATCGTCGACGAAAAGCTGGTCGAGGAGATTAAGATAGGAGATGTCGGGGAGCTACAGTCCAAGATCGGCGTCGGCATGAATAGAAAGGTTTTGATGTGCGCGAAGGCCGTGAGCGAAGGCGTAGGCTCAGCCATAATCTCATCCGGATTGATGGAAGATCCGCTTTCAGCCCTCGAGAGAAAAGTGGGGACTAAGATAACCCCATAAACAACTATAAAGCCTCCTTTTTCCCTTAACGATTTGCTAAGTGGAGGTGCGGAGATGCCTACCCTAACTTGCCCTGTTTGTGGAGGATCTATCGAGATACCGGATGATGCCTTGCCGGGAGAGCTTTTCGAGCACGAGGAATGCGGAGCCCAGCTTGAGCTCGAAATAGGTGACAACGGAGAAATGAGGCTGAAGAAGGCAGAGGAAATCTCGGAGGATTGGGGAGAATAATTAGAAGAGCCACGCGGTTACCGAGCGATTGGCGCAGCTTCGGCTTCCACGGGCCTTAAGCCCATTTCCCTTTCAACGGCTTTGACCCTTCTCCTGGCGTAAGCTAGGAATATTTTCAGTAGATATTTAACTGGATTGAAACGCGACTTCTTCAGATAGAAATTGTCAATGATGTCTTCGGCCCATTTAACGGAGTGCCAGAAACATTTCCGCATGACTTCGGTATGTTCATCAGTCATCTTCACGTCCGTGAACCAGTCTTTGTTCTTTAGAATACCCATCGGGACAAAGAACATGGGCACGATGAGCGACCTATAGGATTTCAACCTATCTAAGAGCTCAGCGGTCTTCATGACATCGTCGGGGGTCTCCTCGGGTAATCCTAGGATCAATGTGGCCGCTGGGATGATGTTGTTCTCATGCATTATCGCAAACGCGTCCTCAACGACCTCGGGCCACTTTTCCGCTGGAT
>JAGHCZ010000138.1 GCA_021160205.1 Nitrososphaerota archaeon
CCCCTCTTTTTGATTGCTGGGGGAGAGTAATTTGCCGGGAAATGGTACCCTCGTGAGGTATCGGAGCTTCAGCATCGGAGCTGTCGGAATCGTTGGCTCGACGAGCGGCGACCCTATCAAAACCCTATGTATGAAATATGTCAAGTTCATCGCGTAGAAAGTCACCGCGATTCCCGTTATGTGCTGCTGATTACCCAGGCTCACTACCAAGAATGCGTGAAGCAATCCGAATAATGCTCCCACGAGGGCAGCGGTTAAAACGCCTATCAGGACGTTATTTGAGAAATAGGCGGCCATGAACCCCCATCCGGCTCCAGCGATCATTATCCCGAGTATCCCCAAGTTTATCACCCCGGATTTCTCGGTCAGCATTTCTCCGAAGGAAGCGAAGACTATCGGCGTGGCCGCGATCAAGGTCATTCCGATTATGCTGGAGATCATTCTCTCGCTCTGGCTCCCCCCTACGAAGGGAGTGGATAACGCTGATATAGCGAACAGCGCGGCAACGAGTACAAGAATAGAAGCAGTTCTCCTGGAGATTCTAATGGTTCTTCTACTCCTTGGATCCGGCTTGGGGGCGATAGGAGTCACCCTCTTTTCCGGCTTGGGCGCCGCTTTCCTAAACTTGATGATCACCTTGTATGTGCTGAAGACGCCGACTATAAGGAATAGAATTAGAGTCTGGGCCTGAATCAGGTCGGAGAGAAACGACGGGACGCCCGTGTTCCAGCTCATCGCGTTCGCTCCATTAATTAACACGCTGAAGAAGAGGCCTGCAACGGTCACGCCTATAGGATCCAATCCTCCGAGCATCGCTATCGCCAGGGCCACAAGCCCATAGTTCGGGCCGACGAACGGCGTCATGTAGTAAAGTATGCCTAAGACCTCGCACGCGCCCGCCAGCCCAGCTAGCCCCCCGCTTATGAAAGCGACCCAAAAATAGATTCTAGACACGTTTAAGCCTTCGAGCGATGCGACCCTAGGAGCGTTCGCCGCCACGATCCAATCCCGGAGAACGGTTCTGTTCATCAGAATCCACAGAGCAGCGAGCATCAAAAACGGGACTAATACTCCTAGATGGAGCCTCGTTCCCGGAATCAAAACCGGAAGCCTAGCGTTCGCCGCTATCTCCTCGGACTGCGGATACGTCGTATATGGAGAGCGCATCGGGCCTGTGAGCAATCCGGCGCATATTTGGAGGATCGCGCTCCAAAGCAGCAGCGTTGTCAAGATTTCATCTTGATTTCTATAGACTTTCAGCCACCAGCTTATCAAGCATAAAAGCGCTCCGCCGAGCCACGCCATAACGCAGATAAACGGGATCAAGAGATACGGCGGGAAATACTTAAGCTGGACTCCGAGGTAAGCCGCCACCAACCCGCCTACTATGAATTGGCCGTGAGGGCCGAGGTTCCAGAACTTCGCTCTGAAAGCTATTGAGACCGAGAACGCGAGCATGATTAGCGGAGCCGCCGTCACGAAGATCTCGGAGGGATTTTCAAACGGCCAAGTCATGAGATAATAGTAGACGCTTCCGAGGTTTCCTCCGGCTATGAAGACGTAAACAGAGGAGGTAGCGAGGGCGAGGACTACGGCTAAAATCGGGAGACTAAGCCTCTTAAGGGCTGGCAGCGGCTCCCTACGCTGAAGCCTTAGCTCGAACAATTCGCTATCAACCCGCTTATGATCATTCCAAGTTTTTCAACATCAATCTCCGAGGGATGGAATGTCCCGACTATTTTACCGTTCACGAATGCCGAAACTCGATCACAGAACGCGAGGAGCTCTTTCAGATTTGGGGAAAAGATCATGGTGGTCAATCTCTTTTTCTTGCGCTCCGCGATTTTCTCGAAGAAAAGCTTCACGCCCTTCGGATCCAAGCCCACGGTTGGGTGGAGAGCTATTAGCAATCTGCTCCGTCGACCCAGGATTCTCCCGATGTAAGCTCTCTGCATGTTTCCGCCCGAGAGAGTCTCTATGGGATCGCTGAGGTTTTTCATCATTATCGAGAACTCCTTGATCAATCTTCTAGCTAGCTCTCTTCTCCTTCTCGGATCCAAGATCAATTTATGCGAGAAATAATCTTCACTCCCAATAGTCAAATTATCCTCAACGCTCGCCCCCAAAATCAATCCATCTAATATCCTATCGTCAGAAAGAAAAGCGACCCCTCGCTTCTTGAGCTCTTGGGAGCTCTTTCCAGCGACATCTTCGCCGAATAAAATTATCCTACCGGATTCGGGGCGGCGGATGCCGTAAATGCACTCGGCTAGCTCTTTTTCACCTGTTCCAGGAATGGTCGCGATTCCGTGGACTTCTCCTTCTAAGATTTTGAGGTTTAGATCCCTGATTACGAGTTCGCCTCTATCATCCCTAACTCTGAGGCTTTCTATTCTGAGAGCTTCTTTATCTGAGGGCAGCACATCGATTTCTTTTCTAAATTCTATTAGCGGGATTTCCTCGAACATTTTCTTCATGAGCTCGCTGAGATCCATTCCGGTTGCGCTCATCTTCGAGATTATCTTTCCCCCAGTCATTACCAGGACTTCATCGGAGATGTCGAGGATCTCAGATAAATCATGAGAAATAACGATTATCGTGTAGCCCTCGTCTATGAGCCCTCTTAAGTATTTCTTCAGGGAGTTCTTCCGCTGAACCGGAAGATACGCCGTGCTTTCGTCAAGTATGAGAAGCGGCTTTCTCCCAAGCCTTTGCAATATTCTGCATAGAATAAGCGCCCTGATTATCTCGAAGATCCTGCGCTGACTGATTGAAAGCTTCTCAACTTCTCGATCGAACTCTATTTCAACGTCGAGTTCCCTCGAAATAGACTCGGCTTCAGCCCTAAGCGCTTCCAAATTAAAGAAAATTGTAGGAAATAGGAGGGCGAGGTGCTCAAGCGGCGTTAGAGCAGGCGCCAAATTCGGATGTTGCTCGACTTTTACGACACCGGCTTCAATCATCGCTTGATGGTAGTCCTCAATTTTTACTCCGTGCACGTATGCCGCTCCTTTGTCTGGAGCTATGTATCCAGCGATTACGTTCATCAAGGTGGATTTGCCCGCTCCATTCGGTCCTACGAGGCCGTAAATTTTTTCGCTTTCAAGCTCGAGGTTGACGTCGTCTAAAGCTACGGCTCCTCCCACGTACACCTTTCTCAATCCAACGGCCTTGACGGCGTATTGCTTCATCGCGCCTCGCCTTCCTATCTTTTCCAAATTCTATGATTTTAGCTTCTCAGCTCAGGCCATACTTGTTCTGGGGGCAGCTCGATTATCGGTATCCACGTCATTCCTGTCTCGATCTTTCCCTTCCACTCATTTACGAGGTTCAGGACGTCTTCATTTAGCGGCGGACTCGGCTTTCCGAAGTGGTGGAAATCTGCGAGATAAGATCCTCCAAAGCTCATCCAGGAGTATGTTCCAAGGTTATCCGCCGTGAAGCTTCCGCTCAAAACTCTCTCAAAGGCTATTCTAACGGTCGGCTTCATATCCCAAACCAGGCTCGTTATAGTTACTTCGGGGGCCCTAGAATATTGGTCAGCCATGTTGCCTATCACCCAGACGTCTTTTCCCTCAGCGTGCGCTTCTTTCGCCGCCTCTTCCGCTCCAACCCTCTCCGCGAAGATCACATCCACTCCGCTATCTATCAAGGTTTTAGCCAGCCTCTTCGCCGTCGCGGGATGATACCACGGAGATTCGCCTGGAGGAATGTTCCCGAGCAGATACACAACCATTGCTTTGACGTCTGGGTTAGCGGTCTTAGCTCCGAGTATGAACGCATTAACGATCCTGTTCACTTCGTTAATGGGCATCGCTGCTACAACCCCTATCTTATTCGTCTTAGTTATCTTTCCGGCGATCATTCCGGCGAGGAACGCGGGTTGATGTAGCCAGTTATCGAAGACTGCGAGGTTCGGAGGAGTCGGGGAATACTCGCTTCCAGCTGCGAAGGCGACGTTTGGAAAGTCTTTGGCGACCCTCCTAGCAATATCCTCTTTTAAGAAGGCGTCTAAGAACACTATATCCGCGACTTTTGCGGCGTCTCTTAAAGCGAGCTCAAACTCTTTCGGATCGCTCTTCCTGTCAACGAATTTGTAATCGACTTCTATGCCTTTCGCCTTATATTCTTCTGCTACTGCCTGAATTGCCGCATGTATTGCTCCATCCCAAGGCTCGCTCACAGGAGTCTGGAAAACCGCTCTGACCACGAGCTTTTTCTTAGCTGGTGCCTGAGTAACGGTCTGGGTTTGGGTTACGGTGACGGTCTTTTCGGTGGTTGCTCCCACTTGAATGGTCTTAGTAGCCGTAGAGGTCACGGTTTTTTCTATTACCGTTGGAGCTTTCATGAATCCGATGGCGGTCGTCGCAGCCAATATGCAGATTATAACTACTAGTACGGCTGTTGTTTTTCCCACTCCAAAATTGCTATTCCCTACGGGCATATTGTCAGATAGATTATGGACAATTTATACGTTCTTTCACCGCAAAAATTTCATCCACGTGGGATGCTTTAACAAACTATTTTCTCAGATTTAACCTATACTCGAGAAAAACGATTCGATATATCCGCCGATATATACGAAGCGATCAAAATCCCGAAAGGCTCCGTCGAGAACGTTTTTAAGTTCCCTCGAAGGTATCAAAAATAGCCCCGGTAGCTCAGACTGGGAGAGCGCCCGGCTGAAGACCGGGATGTCGCAGGTTCAAGTCCTGCCCGGGGCATATTTCTCTCGGGTTTAATCTCTTTCCTTGTTTTTCCTAAAGTTTTGTCGTCGAGAACGTGATGTGCGTTATTTTTTGGCCAGAGCTTTTTTCGCGGATCGAAAGGTCGGTTCGCGGCGAATTGTTTCGAGCAAGTTAGCTCACGTGCTTCTCTAACAGCTTCTCGAATTCTCTTAAGGCTTCCTCGATGTATTCCTTGGAGATCTTTCCGAGAGGTGTCGGCGTCGCCAGAATCCTACCCGGAATTCTAAGGCCGCTGGGCTTGAATCCTTCTCTACGCTTGATCTTCTGTTTTTCGAGGTATATTCTCCATCCCAGTTTTCTCAGTTTTTCTTCATCGTAATCATAACCTAATGTTTTCAAAGCATCTACGACGACTTTGGGAGTATATATCGCTCTTGCGAAGAGACAAATAACCAGAGAGCTCAAAATTTGCCTCCAAGCCTCTTCTTCGGCGATCTTCTCGACGGCTTCCGCGGGATTCGGCAGCTTCTCTCCTTTAGAGAATATCTTTTGATCTATCGAATATCCTCCTGCATCGAGATGGGAATGTCGAGAGCCTATTGCCAGCGAGATGAAGAAAAGCGGCCCGGTAATGTATCCCGCGGGCTCAACTTTATTGAACGCCATGGCGAATTCCTTTCCCCCGTATTTGCTCGCGGCTTCTTCGACTCCGAGCGCAAGCGTTTGATAGAATTCGTTCGGCTGGGTTACTATGTTTTTAATGGCTTCGATGTACGTCTTCCAATTGCCCCATTCCAAGTCTAGGAGGGTCTCCGATTTGCTTATTATTCCTCGTTCCAGCGCTTCGGTCGCCCATGCTAGAGCTACTCCGGTCGAGATGGCGTCGAGCCCCCAGTCTTCCACGGCCTTGAGAAGCTTGAATAATCCAAATCTGTCGCTTATTCCCAAATTACATCCGAGGGCGTAAATCGGCTCGTAATCGTATGAGATAAACTCAGTCTTGTAGAGAAATTTCTCATCCACGTATTCTTCTCTTATCGCGGCCAAGTGAATGCACGCTACTGGACAGGCGACGCACGCAACTCGGCGTGCCAACATTTTTTCAGCTAATTTTTCCCCGCTGATTTCCTCAGCTTTTTCAAATTCTCCGCTGTTGAAGTTTCTGGTCGGAAGAGCTTTCATCACGTTGAGGGAGATTATGTTCGCCGCGGTTCCGAGGTCGTGGTATTTCTTCGTCCCAGGTCCCTTCGTCATTCTATAGATTTCCTTGTAAAATTTTCTGTATTCTCTGAGGTTAGGTATTTTGAAGTTTTCGCCGGCGATTATCACCACTGCTTTCAGCTTCTTGGATCCGAAAACCGCTCCAAGGCCCATTCTCCCGAAATGCCTGAAAGTTTCAACCATCACGGAGGAATATCTAACAAGCTTTTCACCGGCTCCACCTATTCTGAGAATACTCCTCAACCCAGCTCCTCCAGTGACTTCACGGAGAATTCTTCCAACGGTTTCAGCGCTTCGAACGCCCCACAATGCGCCGGCGTTCTTGAAGATGACCTTCTCAGGCTCTATTATCAGGTATACCGGTCGATAGCTGGCGTTCTTAATGACTATCGCTCCATATCCAGCGAACCTTATCGCGGATGCGGATCTCCCGCCGGCATGCGATTCCGCGAAGAAGTTGTTCAACGGAGATTTGAAAACCGCTATCGTCTTTGAAGCCATCGGATAAACAGATGTTAAGGGGCCGACCGAGAAGATTATGACGTTTTCAGGTCCGAGGGGATCCGCGTTCTTGGGAACCTCTTCTTCGTAAAGCTTCGCGGCAACCCCGATTCCGCCGAGTCATTCTCGGAAGAGGTCTTCTCTATTCTCGATCCAATAACTTTTCCGGGCCAGGTCTATGTAAAGGACTCTTGAAAGACCGCTAATCCACGAGCTTTCCAACTACTTCACCTCCTCCAAGGCTATGACGCCGTGAGGGCAGAAATCGGCGCAATAACCGCAGTAAACGCAAATTATCGCCTTACTAGTCTCCGGATCAAGCCTTATCGCCCCTATGTCGCATGCTTCGACGCAATGACCGCATCCGATACACTTATTGAGGTCTAGGAGAATCCCTCCTCCGGGTCTAGCTTTTAACGCCTCTTCCGGGCAAACCCTAGCGCACGGCGGATCCCTACACGCTCTGCAAACTATTACGGTGAATCCTCTTTCAACTCCTCCCGGGGTCATCACTCTTATTGCGGATTTAGTTAGGCCGGCGTAGCCTAATCTGTTAGAACACGCGAGCATGCATAACTGGCATCCTACGCATCTGTTTGCGTCTAAAATTGCCAATCTTTTAACCAAGTTAATCATACTCATTTTCGTTTTCTTCTTAAAAAGCTTGTCAAGCAAAATAATGAAGATGAATTCAAATCAACTTCGCCAGCCGCCTGAATTCCCCTTTCAACGCTAGATAGAGTTCGTTGTATAATTCATAGTACTTGCCATATTTCGAGTGGGCTTGAGGATCAGGCTCTAAGGGGTCTTTCGTCCTGATTATCTCATTCACGGCGTCTTCAACTGTTTTATGCGCTCCAGCTCCGACGGAGGCGAGTATCGCTGCTCCATAAGAGGATCCCTCATCTACTTCGAGCAAGTAAACTTCGAGCCCGAATACGTCTGCCACGATTTTCCTCCAAAGAAGGCTTCTGGAGCCTCCTCCGAGGATCCTAAGCTCCTTAGGCTTTATTCCGAGGTCCCTCATCAACTCTAACGAGTTCATCAATCCAAACGCTACACCTTCGAGAACCGCCCTAACCATGTGGCCTTTCCCATGCTTCAACGAAATCCCGAAAAATACTCCACGGGCATAGGGATC
>JAGHCZ010000141.1 GCA_021160205.1 Nitrososphaerota archaeon
ATCAGTTTGTCAAGCCATTTCTTCAGCTCGACATCCGGCTCCGGCGAATCCAGGATTCTCTCGGCTTCTTGTCTCGCGAACTCGTCAACTTCAACATATTCATCAGCGGACATCAAGCCGTGAAGAGCAAGAATCCGCTTCTCTCTTTCAACGATCTCCAAGACCCCGGAAGACCTGGCACCGCTCATTTCTTTTTGGCCTCCTTTTCTTTTTGGATTTGCCGGGCGTATTCCTCGGGGTCGATGGCCTCGTTTTTGACGGCGGCTTGGAGGAAACACCATTTCATAGCGGGGATCTCGCTTTCAGCTATCCTGACTTCTTCGATGGCTCGTTCGAGATGCTGTAGAATCGCCTCTAATAGTCGCTCGCCCATCATCTGCCATTCCAGGGGCGTCCGCGGCCGCTTCACTTCCCCGAGCTCTTTTTCTGCGACTTTAGCCCAGCTGCTCGTTCTCCCAGCCCCCGTTCACGAGCTCTAACCCTATTTTCCTGAGGGTTCGAAGCTGCTCCAGGACATCGATCGCGTAGTCGAGATAGCTTTTGATCCGCGGCTCCTCGAGATAAGTGTCGAATTCCCGGCGGAAATAATCGCTTAGATCCGGCTTAAACAAGACTATCTCGAATTTCCGCTTGTTCAGGGCCAGGGCGTAGAACCCCGCCTGCACCCAGGCATAAGCCTTCAACTTGTAAACATTCGAGGCGCGGCGGACAACTTTTCCCTCAGCCACCTTATCCGGATATATCCCGTCGGGGATTCCCTCAAGGGTCCAGCCCCGATAATTATAGACCACCATTTCCGTGTTGTCGAAGCCGTAGCGTAGATGCAGCTCCGCGTTCTCCTCCATGATTTTCTCCAAGATCTCCGGCCGCTTTTTCCTGAACAAGTCGTCGGGATAAAAGAAGAGGCTGAGCAGATCCGTTATACTGGCCTTCTTGGCGGCGAAGTTGACGGTCAACTCAGCTCTCTCCCCCATGCAGCGATAAGTAGATCCAGACTGCAAGGATCAAGCCGATTAGCGACCCGACGACTAATACGAATACGATGTCCATGAAGCTCAATTGTTAATCCTCCTCCCATTCGGCGAGCTTGCTTAGAATCTGGAACAATATCGTCAAGGGTATCAGGAGCCAGAAGATGACCCACATGCCTTCCGTTGCCTTGATATGTTCGAGTATTCGATATGTCAGATACAGGCTTATTGGCGTCGTGAACAACCCCAATAATAACGCGGCGATTTTCGCCTTCAATCCTCATCACCTTCATCGCTTTCAGCCTCCATCCGCGGCTGGATCACGTATTCCTGGATCAAGCCGATATCCGAGTAGATTAGAAACGTCTTGTTAAGCTGCTTGACGAAGTCGAGGGCTGAAGGCAGATAGTCGAAGCTGCCGCAGTATGCCTCGCCGCCGTCAATGAACTTCACGAAGACATCGTATTCCACGCTTATCATGGCCCCGCCTCCCCGATGATAGGCGCCACGAAGTAGGTTAGCTCGCCGCCTGGAAACAATGGGCTTATCTTGATCGGCTTATCCGAGGCCAATTCGATCTCCACGTCATTCGAAAGCTTCCTAGCCGCCTTCGCAATCCTCTCGAGATAAGCAGCTGAGAAGACGGCCTCCGCGGGGACGTCAACCCGTAAATCATGGATCAGCATCCCGTTCGGATCATATTTCTCGACGGCTTCCACCAGCTCGTTGCGAGCCCTAAGCTCCAAAGCCTCGTTCAACGCGACCCTTATCTGCGAGTCGATCTTCGCGAGCATGCCTACCGCCTCGGCGAAGACGTCAGCGTCAACCGTGGCCGCCGCCGTGAACCCTAGCTTCGGCGCATCCGGCCCCCCGCCAATGTTTTCCAGGGTCTTGAACGTGAAGATCCTGGCCGACGAGCCGGCCCGGTCGGCTAAGACTATCTTAACCTTGTCCTCGTCTATCTCGAGGATCGCCAGCTCGTTTTTCCTCGGCCTAACCGTTCTCTGAATGTCTGCTAGGCTGAGGGTTACGAGGCTGGGCTCCACATCCCATTCCTCGAAGACCTCGTCTTCGACTTTGAGGCTGACATAGGCGATATGCGCGTAATCCATGCCGGAGGCCATGATCCCATCATCCGCTATCTTGAACGTGGCCTCGGAATCCAATACCGCGGCCAGGGCGTCGACCAACTCTCTGAGAAGCCGAGCATCCGAGAAAACAAGTTTAGCTTTCACCTTTTCACTCTCCTTTTACTTTTCAAGGAAAAATAAGGCGGCCTCGATTTCGACTAAGAATCTCCGAATGTTCTCATCTTCTCTATAAGTAATTGCGGTTATGTATCCCTTGAACACTATGTTTCCGATATGAAATTCTAGCTCATCACCGGGATCGAATGGAAATGCATATACTAGATTGCTTCCACGTGGAGGTGTTTTATCTCCAATTATTTTACATTTTAGTCTTCCACCTTTATGACTGTAACTCAATTCGAAACTAAGTAAGTCAAATCTTCTAAAACTACCATATTTTCTTAATTCTACCCATATCATTCTTTTTCACCCACCGTTAAATTTTGCTCGATTATTTTCCTGGCCGCGAATCTGAGCTTGAATGCAAGCTCTAGAGCCTCCGCGATCGTCAGCCGGAACGGGATGCGGTTATAGTCGCCGCCCTTGGTTCCCTGCTGGGCGGTCAGGAAGATCGATCCCTGCTCCTCGTTCAACTCGAGGTTCAGGGTCTTATATTCATTGGGATTCCGCATCGGCCTAAAGATCGACAGCATCCGCGTGGAGGCGTATTCCCCCCCGGCCTGTCGCCTCCCACTCGTCGGGGCCGAGGAGGCCCGAACAGAACCTCTACGGCTCATGTGAAAGAACGCGACTGCAAAGTTTAAAGAAAAGAGACGGCTCCTTTTTTAAAGACTAGACGGCTACCGCTTAAGATGGATAAAATAACCTTCCATATCAGGGGGTGGAAGCCAAGAAAACAAATCTCTGATCTCGGTTTTCTTTCTCCCTTATTCTTTTTTATTCCATGAGTTTTTCACGCATATAATTGCTTCATGAAAACTGTTATCCTTTATTCGAGACATGATATACGTGATTATGAGATGTGTGACCGGCATTCCAACCTGCCCCGCCCTCGCCTTCAACTCTGCATAAAGCCGATCAGAAAGGCGGAGCGTAACCTTCAAGCCCAAACACCATAAAAAG
>JAGHCZ010000030.1 GCA_021160205.1 Nitrososphaerota archaeon
CAGCTGGCCGGGAATGGGAACGTTCCTACTAGAGAGAATAGAATACAGAGATTACGCTACGGTTCAGGGAACCGTCGTCTTCTTCGCGATAATAGTCTCGGTCGTCAACTTAATAGTCGACATCTGCTACGCGTACATCGATCCGAGAATAAGATACTAGCGAGGTGAATCTCGTGTACACGTTTCGACCAATTCTTGTAAAACTCGTCCCGAAGATCAAGCTCAAAGGCTTAGGCATAATCGGAACCGCTATGGTGATATTCGTCATATTCTTGGCGATCTTCGCCCCGCTTCTGACCCCATATGATCCCACGAAATCCGTCGACCTCGGTCTTCAGCCACCGACGCTAAAACATCCCTTCGGAACGAATAAGGTTGGTCAAGACATGTGGAGCAGAATACTCTACGGAGCTCGAACGATTTTAGCGGTGGTCTTTCTAGCGACGATAGTCTCGATGCTCGTGGGCGTTCCGCTCGGCTTAATCTCGGGCTACGTGGGCGGGCTCTTGGATAGGGTCCTAGCGATGATAATGGACGCCATCTACGCTTTTCCAGGCCTAATCTTAGCGATAGCCATAGCGGCGGCGATGGGCCCGGGAATAATTAACACGGCGATCTCGATAGCGATAGTTTATATTCCAACTTACTTCAGGATGGTCAGAGGTCAGACCTTAAGCATCAAGGAGCAGCTATACGTCGAGGCGGCGAAGGCCATCGGAGCGAAGCCCGGGACAATTCTCCTAAAATACGTGTTCCCAAACGTAATCTCCATAATCGCCGTGGTCTTCACTCTTAGCGTGGCGGACGTGGTCCTAACCGAAGCGGGTCTAAGCTTTTTCGGATTAAGCGTTCCAGCGCCGACGCCGGATTGGGGATTCGATCTAAAAGCCGGTCACCCATATCTGCTCTCTGGTTATTGGTGGCTCATAACTTTCCCGGGATTGATGATAATGATCCTCGCCGTCGGGTTCACTTTCATAGGGGAAAGCGTCGCCGAATACTTGGGAGCTAGAGAGGTGAGGATCTAGATGACGGCTCTCCTCAAGATCGAGGATCTCAAAACATACTACTTCACCGAAAGCGGGGTGGTTAAAGCCGTAGACGGAGTAACGCTAAACATCGAGAAAGGAGAACTGCTGGGCTTGGTCGGCGAATCTGGATCGGGTAAATCAAGCCTAGGCTTCTCGATAATTAGGCTCATCCCACCTCCAGGCAGAATAGTCGATGGAAGAATTCTCCTGAACGGCACGAATCTCATGAGTTTACCTGAAAACGCTTTGAGGAAGATTCGAGGAAAAAGGATAGGAATGATATTTCAGGATCCGTTAACATGCCTCGACCCGCTTAGGAAAATAGAGGATCAGATGGTAGAGGCGGCTTTAGTCCACATGAACATAAGCAGGGAAGAAGCGAGAGAAATGGCGATGAAAGCGTTGGAGAGAGTTGGGATAGCCCCGAATAGGATCAAAGATTATCCGCATCAGCTCAGCGGAGGGATGAGGCAGAGGGCCATGATAGCGATGGCGACCATGCTCAATCCAGAGCTCCTGATCGCCGACGAGCCCACGACGGCCCTAGACGTCATAGTTCAATCAAAGATAATGGATCTGCTGGCGGATTTGAAGGAAAGCATGAAGATGTCGGTTCTCTTGATAACCCACGATTTAGCCCTAGTGATCGAGAGAAGCGATAGAGTAGCGGTCATGTACGCCGGAGAGCTGTGCGAGGTGGGAACCGCGGAACAGATATCACAAGACCCCCTCCACCCCTACACAAAGCTGCTCTTAGAATCTATTCCAGACGTAGAGAAGCCGAAGACTAAGCTGAAATCAATTCCCGGAAATCCCCCGGATATGAGAAATCCCCCAAGAGGATGTAGGTTCTGGCCCAGGTGTCCAAACGCGATGGAGATCTGCAAGAAGCTTTCACCTAAATTGCTGGAGCTGAATGGAAGGATCGTGAGATGCCATTTGTACAGCGGAGGCGAAGAGGCTTGAGCGGGATCTTGAAGACCGTGGATCTGCGTAAATGGTTTCCGGTTCAGAAAGGTTTCCTAGAGAAACTTCTAACGAGGCAGAGGCTCTTCGTCAGGGCGGTTGACGGGATAAGCCTAAACGTGAAGAAGGGCGAGACTCTCGCGCTCGTAGGAGAAAGCGGATGCGGAAAAACAACCCTCGGAAGGCTGGTAGTCAAGCTTATTGATCCTACTTCAGGAAAAATAATCTTCGATGGACGCGACATAACCAGTCTAGAAGGAGAAGAATTAAGAAAACTTAGAAGAAGAATGCAAATAATTTACCAAGATCCATACGCGTCGCTCAACCCCAGAATGTCGATAGGAGAACAAGTAGCTCATCCACTTAAGATTCACAAGCTAGCCGAAGGAACCGAGGCGAAGGAAATCGTTTTAGAAACGCTCAGCCACGTAGGACTAACTCCCCCCGAAAAATTCTACAGGCTTTACCCCAGAATTCTCAGCGGAGGTCAAAGGCAAAGGGTGGCGATAGCGAGGGCGATAATCTTGAGGCCTGAGCTCATCGTCGCTGATGAACCGGTCTCCATGATAGATGTCTCGCTTCGAGCCTCGATCTTGGACCTGATGCTTGAGCTCAAGAGGGAGCTAAATCTAACTTACATATTCATAACTCACGATCTAGCCGTTGCGAAATACATCGCGGACACGGTGGCGGTGATGTATCTCGGGAAAGTAGTGGAGTATGCGCCCGTCGAGAAGCTCTTCGAAAACCCCCTCCACCCATACACGAAAGCTCTTCTCGCGTCGATCCCGATACCCCGGCCGCTGAGAAAGAGAAGGGAGATCGCCCTGAAAGGTGATATACCGAATCCCATTAACCCTCCGAGCGGGTGCAGGTTCCATCCGAGGTGCCCGATCGCGCGTGAAATATGCGGAAAAGAAGAGCCCGAGCTGAGGGAGCTCGAAAAAGACCACTTCGTCGCTTGTTTCTACGCCGGGTAAGCGGTAAAACTCAAATCGCGAAAAATATTTCTTGTCTTGGGTGTGGGCATCCTGTTCAAACTGAGCGAGGAAATCCTAGATAAATTGAGAAAGGCTGAGCAAGCGAAGAATAGGTACATGTTAATCAGTTTTTCAGGTTGGCCTGACGCCGGGAACGTTGCATCCCTGACAACTCGACATTTTATAAAGTCTCTTAAGCCGGAAAAGCTGATCGAGTTCGAATCATCCGATCTTTACGATTTAACGATAAACCGGCCCGCTGTGAAAATCGAGGAGGGCTTGATGAAGGAATTAGCGTTTGCGAAGAGCGAGCTATACCTGTGGCGCGATGAAGGACAACGTTTTTCTCTTCTGATTTTCAGCGGGGTTGAACCAAGTTTCAAGTGGGAGGAGTTCGCTGAAAAGATTTTAGAACTTTGTCGGGCCATGTCCGTGCAAAGAATGTATCTCGTGGGAGGCGTTCTAGACGCGGTTCCCCATACTAGAAAGCCGAAGATATCGGCGGTCGTGAACATGGAGCGCCTAAAGCTGGAAGCGAAAATTCACGGATTTCTCCTGTCAAACTATGTGGGCCCAGCCAGCATCCACAGCAGCCTGATGTTAAAGGCGCGGGAAAATAACCTAGAAGCGATAAGCGTCTGGGGCCATGCATCGAACTACATACCTTATCCTAATGCGATCGTAGCGCTACATTTAGCGAAAAAATTGGCGGAGATGATGGATATATCTATGGACTTTACCGCGCTGCGAGAGATGGCTGAAGATTTAGCGCAGAAAGTTAGGAAAATGATCGACGAGAATCCAGATCTAAAAAGAGTGGTCGAGGGAATTGAGAGGAGGTATGATGAAGAGCTTGGATCGCCCTCATACATCACCTAATCCGATTCGGCTTTAATTCTCTCCAGCTCCTCTTCAAATATTCGATACGTTTCCTCGTCATATAAACAGAAGATCACCTTCTCTATTTTACTTCCCTTTTTCAGATATTCAAAGGCGGTCCTGAGCATTATTTTAGCGCATCTGTCTTTCGGGAACCCGAAGATCCCCGTCGAGATCGCTGGAAAGGCTATGCTCTTGATATTTCGCTGCTCAGCTAACTTCAGGGAGTTAAGCGTCGCATTCCGCAGCTTTACATCTTCATCTCCTTCCCCCATCCTCGGCCCAACCGCGTGAATCACATATCTCGCTTTCAGCTTTCCAGCTCCAGTTATCACGGCTCCCCCGACGGGGCAGTAGCCTATTCTATCGCATTCTTCTTGGATGCTCCATCCGCCTTTCCTGAGAATCGCTCCAGCGACCCCTCCACCCATCTTCAGCCTAGAATTCGCCGCATTCACTATCGCATCGACATCTAAGCTGGTTATATCGCCTTTAACGAGCTCTATAACCGACTTATCCACCTTCAACATCAACAATTACTCCTGAAAATTCCGAAATTAAAATCCTCTGATTATAATCATTTCGGAACACCGGGAACTTCGCCGTCACCCGTGAAACGTGAATTTATTAAGAAACTGAAAAAATTCGTTGTTTTTATCTGATAATATCTCTCTATTTAACCTTCGCCTACGTCTTTAGAGGCCGTTGCAGATGCATCGCTGAGTTTTTACGAAATCTTTTTAGCGTGATCTAACTCATTTTAAACGTCAGGCTTATGGTTTCGGTTAAACTGTTGGAAGAAGACGATAAAAGTGTGCGGGTCGAGTTAGAGGGCTTGCCGCTGGCCGTTATGAACGCG
This sequence comes from Nitrososphaerota archaeon, assembly GCA_021160205.1. The sequence goes on from JAGHCZ010000030.1 coordinate 4,716, forward strand.
ATTAGGCGTTTCACAATGAACGAGGTTCCGACCATGGCCGTGGAGGAGATCTTAATAATTGAAAACACCTCCAGCATGCCGAACGACGTCTTAGCGCACAGAATATCCCTAATCCCATTCATCTCCGATATAGATCATTATGTCGCCCCTGAAGAGTGTACCTGCGGAAGCAAGCTAGGATGTGAAAGATGCGCAGTCAGATACGTCCTCAGAGCCGAGGCTAAGGATGAGCCGATAACCGTTTACTCAGGAGCCATGACTCCGGAGGATCCGAGCACGGAGGTCAAGCCGGTCAGCTCCAAGATCCCGATAGTCAAGCTCGCGCCTGGCCAGAAAATCGAGATGGAGCTATACGTTAGGGTTGGAAGGGGGAAGAAACACGCGAAGTGGCAGGCGGCTATCTCGTCTCTCCATGAGCCGAAGGAAGGGAATAAAAACGCGAGAGTGCTCTACGTCGAGTCAATCGGGTTTTTGCCTCCTAAGAGAATCGTCCTCGAGGCGGCAAAGGCCTTGGAGAAAAAGGCTTCAGAGCTCAGAGAGAAGGTTCTTCAAGAGCTAGAGGAATGAAACCTTTATGACTTGGATTCTTTTTCTCCAATCGGCGATGGTGAGCAGGAAAAAGGTGGTAAAAGCGGGATTCAAGTTGAGCATCCTAAAGTCTATTCCGAAGGAGGCGAGGAAGGCCGAGTTCTGGAAGAGGGTTATCGAGGAGGCCGAGCGATCTAGGAGGAGCAGAAGGGCCGTAAACCTATACAAGTTGAACAGGTTGACTCGAAGCGGGGATGTGGTCTACGTTCCGGGAAAAGTGCTTGGAACGGGGAGCCTTGATCACTCGATAACGATCTCGGCTTTCAGTTTCTCAAAAACGGCCTATGAAAAGCTCGTAAAATCGGGAAGCACGGTACTGACCACGAGGGAATTTGCGGAGAAATATCCAACCGGAAGCGGCATAAAGCTCATAGGATAATTTTTCTTCCGATCGTTTGGCGGTAAATCGTAATGTGAAGCTTGATCAAGGAGTCTTAGAGGATTTTTTCAAGTTTGAGGCTCCAACTATTATTAGGAGCAATCCCAATCCTACGAACACTATTCCTCCTGCATATTGGAGGATTTGATGCGAGAGATAGCCGATCATGCTTAAGCCGAGAGAAATAAACCCTATCCCAATGATCGTTAAAGCTATTCCCCCCACGCTTCTCGGAAGAGAGATCGAGACTCTTTTCCTGATCTTGATGAAGGAGCCCAACAGAAAGCCGACCCCCATTCCTATTATCACTCCTGGGCCGCCGTCGCCTAGAATCATGCCCACTCCAAGCCCCATGAACATGCACGCGACGAAGATCTCCCAAGACCACTTCTCTTTCTTAGCGGCTTCGCGTTCACCTGCCATGCCAGTTGAGAAGAGCCTATTTGAAGATAAAAGGTTAACTAAAGCTCGGAATGCTCGGTCATAGGAGGCTATATATTCAGGCTTTTACCGGTTCTGGTGGAGCCTTGAAGGAATTGCAGGCATTAGAAACGAGGAAGGAGGTCGTGATCGACGTCGCGGGGCATAGGC
>JAGHCZ010000049.1 GCA_021160205.1 Nitrososphaerota archaeon
ATAGGCATCAAGGTCTCGGAGAACATGGCGATCAAGAAGATCGCAGCCGCTAAGAAGCCTCACTTCGCTCCGCCGCCTCGCCCCCCAGCGAAGCCCGGACTTCCTAAGGTAACTGTTGTGAGCACCGGGGGAACGATCGCCAGCAGAATAGATTATAGGACCGGCGGAGTTAGGGCCGCTTTAACCGCTGAAGACCTCTTATCGATAGTTCCGGAGCTTTCGAGTTTAGCGGATCTAGATGCCGAGATCTTGTTCTCGCTTTTCAGCGAGGATTTGACCCCCCAGCATTGGGAGGAAATGGCCAAAGAAGTTGACAGGCTGATTAGAAGAGGAGTCGACGGCGTGGTAATAGCGCATGGAACGGACACGATGGGTTATTCCGCGGCCGCCCTGAGCTTCGCACTTCAGAAGCCTCCTATACCTGTAGTCTTCGTTGGAGCTCAGCGTTCATCAGATAGGCCTTCGAGCGATGCTGCGACGAATTTAATTGCGTCTGTAAGGGTGGCTGGGCACGCTCCTTTCGCTGAAGTCTGTGTGGCCATGCATGCATGGCATTCGGACACGGTTATCGCGATTCATAGGGGAACTAGGGTGAGAAAGTTTCATACAAGCAGTAGAAACGCGTTTAGATCCGTTAATACCGAGCCGATAGCTTATGTCGTTAATGGAGAAGTTAAGGTGAACGCGGAGAAACTTAACCCGAGAAATTCGAAAGATTATAAATTCGATCCCGGCTTTTCTTCGGAGGCCGCATTAATCAAGTTTTATCCCGGAATGCCTCCAGATCTATTGGAACATTTAGCGGAGAAAGGGTTCAGGGGAATGATTTTAGAGGGAACGGGCCTCGGACACGTGAGCACGAAGCTGATCCCAACGATCAGGCGATTGATCGATGAGGGAATATTTTTCGGAATGACATCACAATGCGTTTACGGCCGGGTAAACATGAGAGTATATGATACCGGACGAGATTTATTGAAGGCGGGAGTAGTTCCTCTAGACGACATGCTTCCCGAAACCGCCTACGTTAAACTTTCTTGGAGCCTTGCCCGCGCGAGAGATTTAGATCAAGTCAAGGAATTGATGACGACTCCGATAGCAGGTGAACTGGGGGAAAGAAGTGTTCCCGTGAAAGATGAGGTGAGGCCATGAAAATAGATTATAAATCGATTGGGCTAAAGGTGGGATTGGAAATTCACAGGCAGCTGGATACAGCTAGTAAGCTTTTCTGCGATTGCCCGACAAATCTAGTCGAAGGCGGCGAGGAAGTAGTCTTCGTCAGGTGGCTTAGAGAGGCTCAAAGCGAGCTCGGAGAAGTAGATCCAGCGGCAATTTTCGAGGCGAGGAAAAGGAAAAAAATCGTTTACCACGCCGATACCTTGAACACGTGCTTAGTCGAGATGGATGAGGAGCCCCCCCACGATTTGAACAGAGAAGCGATAGAAGTTTCTTTGACCGCAGCCCTCCTAATGAAAGCGAAACCCGTGGACGAAATCCACGTGATGAGGAAAATAGTTATTGATGGATCTAATACTACGGGTTTTCAGCGAACCTGTGTCGTGGCTATGGATGGGGAAATAGAGGTGGATGGTAAGAGAATTCCGATTCAGACGATTACTTTGGAAGAGGACGCGGCGAGGATAATGGAGCAGAAGCCTCATGAAATCCATTATGATTTGAGAAGGCTTGGAATACCTCTGATCGAGGTCTCGACCGCTCCGGTAATCTTTTCTCCAAAGGAAGCGCACAGGGTAGCATATGCTATAGGCAGGATCTTGAGGGCGACTAGGAAAGTAAAGCGCGGAATCGGCACGGTGAGACAGGATCTTAACATTTCGATAAGTAATGGCGCCTTAGTCGAGATAAAGGGAGTCCAAGAGCTGGATCTGCTTCCTAAGGTTGTTGAGCTTGAAGTAGTTAGACAGCTTCACCTACTCAGGATAAGAGACGAGCTCAAGAGAAGAGGGGTAAATGAGAAAGATCTGAAGCGGGAGCCGGTGAAAGATGTGACAAAAATTTTCTCAAGAACGAAATCAAAGATCCTCAAAAAGAAAATTCAACAAGGCGGAGTAATCCTAGCGCTCAGGCTAAAAGGCTTCGGCGGCCTCCTCGGATTGGAAGCGGCTCCAGGGATCAGGCTCGGCGCGGAGTTCGCTGGAAGGGCTAGAGCATGGTCGGAGGTTGAGGGGATCTTTCACACCGATGAGCTTCCTGGCTACGGGATTACACGAGAAGAGGTGGAGGAGCTGAGGAAGACCATGGAAGCAGGCAGCCATGATGCGGTGGTATTCGTCGCGGCGGAGCAGGCTAGAGCTGAAGATGCATTAGAAAGAATCAGAGAGCGCGCGATAGAAGCATTACGCGGAGTTCCCTCAGAGACCCGGGGGGCCAGACCTGATGGAACGACCGTATATCTCCGTCCAAGACCTGGAGCCGCCAGAATGTATCCAGAAACCGATATCCCGCCCTATCCCATCTCGGAGGAATATATAGAGGAGCTGAGGAAAAGGCTTCCGCCGACTCTCGATGAAGTCGCCGAAGAGCTTTCAAGGAAATATAAATTGAGCGGCCATATGGCGGACGAGCTGATCGACTCGGAGAGAGTGGAGTTATTTGAGAAGGCCGTGACCGAGACCTCGATTCAGCCGTCGGTCATCGCGTCGATACTGACCGAGCACATGAAGAGCTTGAGAAGAGAGGGAGTAGCCGTAGAAAAGATCCGAGATGGCGACCTAATCGAGCTCTTTAAGGCGATCGCTGGAGGGGAAATCGCGAAAGAAGCGGCTCCCGAAGTGATCAGGTGGTTGGCGGAGAACCCGGGGAAGAGCGTGAGGGAAGCGATTGAGGCGCTGGAGCTAAAGCCCGTGAAAATGGAGGAGATCGAGGCAAAGATCAGGTCGTTGGCGGAGAAGCATAGGGACCTCATCGAGAGCAATCCGAGGAAGGCCGCGTCGATTCTCATGGGAGAGCTCATGAAGACCTATAGGGGGAGAGTTGACGGCGCGAAGCTCTATCAAATGGTGATCCAAGCAATCCGCGGCCAGGCCTGAAATTAGAAGACGTTGTTCCCGGAGGAACGCGATAATCGACGTGCAGAATTTGTGCAAAACGGAGAAGTAATATGATACTTTCGGCTCGGTCAAGAAGCTTTATAACGGGCTTTTCTCGAATTGAGACCTGAGAGCACAAATGTCATACAAAATAAAATTGAGGTCAGAGGGTTTTGAGCTTGAAATAGAGGGAGATAAGGAGTTCATAGAATCCAAGCTTTCGGACCTCAATTGGCTGGATGAGATCCTGTGCAAGGTAAACTCGATCCAAGGCTCAGCCGAGGCCGAGAAGCTGCCTAAAGGGAAAAAGCCATCCTTCATGGAGTTCGCGAACCTCGTGAACCCCAAAACGAACGGCGAGAAGTTCTTGACGATAGCCTATTACTTTTACAAGTGGGAAGGCAGGGACATCACCTATGAAGATGTAGAAAACTTCTACAAGCATGCTAGATGGCCTATGCCCGGAAACGTGAGAGACGTCATGTCGAACTTGATCCGCGACGGCCACATGGAGGACGCGGGTAAAATCAACGATAGAAAGGCGTTTAGAATACTCCAGAAGGGGATAAAATTCGTCGAAGAAGCCGTTCGAAGAGGTGGTGCGGTCTGAGCGAAAACAGGCTTAAAGTCGTAATAAAACACGATGAAACCGAGGTCGCGTTCGAGGGACGCTACGAGGAAGTTTGGAAAAGCGTGAACAAGTATTTCTCCGAAACGTATCCATCCATCGAGGCGGTGAAAAAGCTCACCGGAGCCATAGATGTAAGCGACCTCGTAGAAAAATTGAAAGGGCTGGTCGAGATAAGAGAGGGCAAGATAAGCATCCTCGGCGAAATGGACGCGAAGAGGAAGATAATCCTATGTCTAGCCGCCGCCCACGTCGGCAAAGCATTAGGTTTATTCGATAAAGATAGGCTTCCTCCGAAAGAAATCGCCGCATATACGAGCCTAGATGAAAGAGATACTCGAGCGAGGCTAAGCGAGCTCAGGAAAGCCGGCTTGGTGATTAAGTATGCTGAAGGATTATATGGATTCACGCCGAAATCATTAGACGAATTGTTTGGTGAGAAGAGATGAGCCTAGAAGAGCATAAGGTCGTGATCAAGTACGGCGATATCGAAGCCGAGTTCTCCGGATCCCCCGACGCCGTCTACCGCCAAATAGTCTCCTTCATGGAGAAAACCCTTCCAACCTACTCGCTTGCAAAGAAGATCATGTTCAGCATGGATCTCAAAGATCTCCTCGAGATATTCAGCGAAATATTCGCCTATGATGAACAGGAGGGGCTGTTTTTCAAGATGAGCCTCGGCGAGCTGAAATCTGTTTCAGACGCCATCCTCTTCATGGCCCTGAGAAAGCACTTGGAATACAAGCTCGGAAGAATTGAAAGCGCCACGATAAGCTCCGCCGAGCTCGAGGCAAGTCTACCGGCTAAGAAGAAGACTATCTTGAACAACTTGACAAAGCTCGTTCAGGCCGAGCTCCTGCGAAGGCTCAATAGAGGAGACTACTCGATAACAAGCCTCGGAATAAAACACCTGGCCGACAAGTACTCAAAGCAGGCTTCAGGCGAGACTGAAACTGAAGCTAGAACCTGATAGGGGCCTCACGGGGAACTTTGACTCGTAGAAGGGCTCGCTGCTTTGCGGTAGGTATAGCGTCTCGGAGCACCCTCCCTTATTAGACTTCTCTCCCTAACGAGATCGAGTAAGCTGTGCGACACGGCGGTGGGGTCGTAGTGATACCCTCTCTTGGCCAATTCTTGAACAACCTCGGAAAGAGCTCTAGCCTCGTCAAACCACCCCTCCTCGATAAGCCCCCTCAACAGGCCGGAGCAGGTCGGGGTTGGCTTTCTCCCAGCCTTTTTCTCTTTAGCGCCTCTTTCTTGAAGCATTCTCGCAGCCTCGGCGCCGAGCTGTGGATAAACCGACTTCAAGGCGGATACGGCGTTTCTCACGGCTTCTTCGAGCTTGTCTGGGGGAGCCTCCACCCTAACCGTTGCGGGCCCGATCACCACCTCGACCTTGATCTTCTCTTCCTTGCTCATTTCGGATCTTGCTCAAGTTGAGCAACATTTATAAGCACAGGAAAGCCATTAAGAATGGGTGAATCCGCGGCGTGCAACGACTCGAACAACCCACCGTAGAAGGCTTCAACACGCTCTTTAAATCTTTCCTAGAAGCGGGAATGCGGAGCCTATCCGACGTTAAAGGGCTCTTCTTGACCCCTGATTCAAGCGAAGATCTTGTTCAAGATGATTGGGGGCCCGAGCTCGTTAAGCAGGTTCGAGAAATGGAAGTTAGGGCCTTGGAGATCTCTCTTGAGGACGCTGCTCCGAGGCAAGTTGTGGCCATAGATACTTCTTCGGTGATAGTGGCCGCCGGGCATAGGGGCGTCGTGGCCGCCGTCAGGGGGGGCTTGGCTATTCGAAACCACTTCGGGGTAAAGATTGAGAGAATTGGCCCGTTTATAGCGTATATAACTCACGACAACATGGCCGAGGTCTTGGCCTCGATTCCTGGAGGAGCCGTTTCCCTGGATTACTGCATGATGGATTATAAGCTCGATGGATCGATTCAAAAAGTGCTGGCCGGATTGCTTGAGAAAAAGCTTCAAGAATACGTCGCCGAGAAATACGAAAACAGCATATTACTCTTCGACGGCTCTCTTTCAGCGGGCCCGCTCGACAACCCGCTCTGGCTCGTTTCAAGAATTTTGGAAAAGGCCGCGCCCAAAGGAAATGACATCCTCGCGTTCTCCAAAACGAGCGTTCTCCAGTTTTGGAGCAACATCCTCACAGATACCGCGCTTGGAGTTCGCCCTCCCTACATAGTAGATATGACTTGGGCGATCAAGAAAATAGAGATGTGGGTAAAGGTTCTGGGGGATACCTACCTGGCGAAGCTAAGCGGAGGAGCAAATGCTTTCAGGCTGGATGTATCGACTAAGAGAAGGGTTGAGGAAGTTTTAGCAAGCCTGCTTCGAAGCGATTCGCTGATCCACGGCTATCCTGAACTCCTAGTCCTCGCTCACGATTACTGCACCTTCACGAAGATAGACCTCATCGCAATTCAATCAATACTCAGAAAACGTGGAATCGAGTTCTTCGAGGCTTCTTCGATACGAAATATGCTCTTCAATCCTCTAGATGGAGAGTGGAAAAGATGAAAACTTTATCCAAGAACGGGGACACGATAGAATTCCTAGCATCGCCGGATGAGGAGCCGCTTAATCGAGGAGACTATCTGCTAATTTCTGAGGGAGACAGAAAGCTGTTGGCGCAGGTGATCGACGTCGAGTACGCGGAGGTTCCCGGAATGCTCGAAGATACTTTAAGAGAGCTCGCCTCGGAATCCCTCTCGATAAGGAATTTCGACCCATATGACGTGGGATCCATTTTAGCGGAGGTCAGGGATTCTAGGACGATAATTGGAAAGTTTAGAGGAGTCATTGTGAATGGATCCCTTCGGAACGACGTTCTCTGGCTGCCTTCGAGGTTTACCTCTAAGATAGAGCGCGCATCTCCAGAACTGCTTTCAGATCTCTCTCACACCTATAGCAGGAGGCAAATACTGATAGGCGAATGCATGGGAAGCGACATGAGCATTAACGCCGAAGACCTAGATGGACGGCTGACGATAATAACGGGAAAGAAGGAGACGGGGAAATCTTATCTCGCTAAGCTTTTGATAACGTCGCTCGCGGATTATGGGGCCAAAGTAGTGGTCTTGGACGTCAACGGGGAATACATCGGCTTATCCCAAACAATTAATGGGTCAACGAGCGAAGTCGCCGAAAAGATAGTCGCCTTAACTCCTGGAGAAAACTTCAAGATCTCCGTCGAGGACGCGGGCTTAAAAACCATGCTCGATATCCTTCAACACATCCTCGGAACACCTGCGACGAGCCTCCGCGAGTTCGTGAGAATATGGAGCTTGGTGAAGAAGCTTAATGGCGAAGTTACTCTAAGAGGCTTAATAGATGGAACCAGCAGAGCGCAGATTCATGAATCGGTTAGGGAGGCTTTAATGAGCAGGTTATTGAGCTTGCGCGAGACCGATTTCTTCGACGATGAACACCCCGCGAAGCTCGATGACGTCCTAAATTCTATGAGGAACGGGGGAATATTCGTAATCGATCTCTCCAAATGCATTCCACATGGAAGAAAAATAGTTGTGGAATACCTCCTAAGCAAGCTTTCCTCTCTCCTCAGAAACGGGGCTGTCGATCCGCTGTTCTTAGTTGCCGAAGAAGCGCATCTATACCTGAGGGAAACCTATTGGGATGATTTGGTTACGAGGATGAGGCATATAGGTCTTTTCCCGATATTCGTAACAAATCAGCCGGACAGCATTCCGGAAACGGTTTACAGGCAGGCGGACAACATTTTCCTCTTCAACTTCACGAATGAATCGGATCTAAACTACATCTCAAAGGCGTCCAGAGTGGATTCGGAAACCGCTAAAAGAATCGCTAAAGCGCTTCCTCCAAGATATTGCTTAGTAATAGGGAAAGTCGTCAGCGACCTTCCGATGGTCGTAAAAGTTAGGGAGATACCGCTGAAAACCATGGGGGAGACGAGACTGCTGTTCGGAGTGAAGACGAGGTAACTGGTTATGGCCAAGTAGAGCGATATGTGTAAGGTAATTCATAGAGAATCCTAAGAGAATCCCATATTTCATTATCATTCCAAAAGATTAAAACAATCCTATTCAGCGCTTCATACGCAAATGCAAATGTTCGTTGGAGACGGCTTCGAAAAAGATCCCTTCATAGACGAAAAGGCGCGAGAAGAGGTTAGATTAAAGCTAGAAGAATCTCTGAGCCAGCTAAACGCCCAGATACTCAAGCTCAAAACGAAATACGAAGAGATGATGGCCAGAAGCAAAGAATACTTCGATCAAGTAGTAGAGGCGTTGATATCGGGAGATGAAGGAAGAGCATCGATCTACGCGGAGGAAATAGCCGAGATCAAAAGATTAGCTGGCATAGTTGTCAAGACGCAGCTGGTTTTGGAGCAAGTTAAGCTTAGGCTTGAGACCATACTCGAGGTTAGCGAGCTAATGGGCTTGGTCATTCCACTGCTCTCCCTAATAGCTGAAGTCGAGGACGAGGTCGCTGGAGTGGCCCCAGAGGCAGCTAAGAATCTACACGAGCTAGTCACTTATATCGAGGACTTTACGGGCTCCTCAACCGTAAGCGATTTCGACGTAAATATCACCGAAGAGCTAAGCGGCGAAGTAAAGAACATACTTGAAGAGGCTCAGAAAGCAGCTGCCGAGAGAGTTAAACAAGCCTTCCCAGATGTCCCGAAGCTATCTGAAGAGGAAAAGCTCGTATATTACTACGTATCGAAAACCGATTCCGAGATCGATTTAAAGAAATGCGCAAGAGAACTCGGCATAGATGCCAAACAAGTGAAAGAGATTCTCGAGAGATTGGAGAAGAAAGGGTTGATAGAGCTCGTCGGCTAATGAGTCCCGAATTTCTCAGCCCACTCTAACATCTTCTTAATCCCACTTAAATCCACGCTGGGCTTCCTGTTCTTGACCACTTCTAAGAAGTCTTCCATCCTTATCTTTCGAGGCTCATCTTCCCCGCCTCTTTCAAAGAACTCGCTGACGATTTTCATCTGAACTTCCATGCAAATAGAGTGTATGTCCGCCGCGGAGTACCCGTTCGTAACCCTAGCAAGCTCGCTGAACTCAACATTGTCATCTAGATTCAGCTTTCCGGCGTAGTGTTGGAAAAGCATGAGCCTCGCCTCGTAATCGGGTAAATCTATGTAGATTCTTTTCTGAAATCTCCTTATGAACGGCTCGTCGAGGAGCCAGGGCTTATTCGTCGCCGCGAGGACGTAGATCAAGCTGTGCTTGCCTTTATCCAATAATCCATCCATCTCCTTTATCAACTGATTTCTCGCCCTCGCTTCTCCACCCACTTCGTTTGCTCTGATCGCTGTTAAGGAATCAACTTCGTCGATGAAGATTATGACAGGTTTTCCAGACGACTCGTATTCCCTCGCGGCTTTGAAGATCATGGAGATATTTTTCTCAGATTCCCCGAGCCATTTAGACATGATCAGAGACGCATCAGCATGCATGAAAACGGCGTCAATCTCATTCGCCACGGCGGCCGCCAACATGGTTTTACCGCATCCAGGTGGGCCGAATAGGAGTATGCCTCGCGGCCATCCTAGAGGAAAGAGGTCTGGCCTTTTCATGGGGTAAATTATGCTCTCCGTTATAGTCTTCTTGGCTTGCTCCAATCCTATGACGTCGTCCCATTTAATTGGAGGTGGGTCTTTTATCACGAAATCCATCGTCGCCTCGGATGGCTTGCTGGCCTTCGCGTTTTCCCCGCCCTCGTAAACTCTTTCATTTAGGGCTTCCATCCTCCGCTTATACTGGTTTTGTTTCTCTTCATAGATCTTCTTCATCATGGGGTCGTCGGTGAGTTCGGTCAGCCTCGAAAGAAGATATATCGCCTCGCGATACTGCTTGGCCGCCTCCTTTTTCATCCCAATTTTATCGTATCTCACAGCCGCCCGAGCGCGCTCAGCTGCAAGTCTCTCAAGCTCCCTCATAGCTCAGCGGATTTGAGACTCACCTCCTAATCTAAAATCTATATCTTTGCCTCGACTTCTCCCAATACATGGTTATATCACTTGACAATATCCAGATATCCCCCGCCTGAAAGTGCTCTTAAAAGACGCCGTATATTTTTCAGGGCTGATCATAGAGAAATTTCAGCGCCTATGAGACGCTCGGAATCAAGTCCGTGAACCTTTGCTAACTAACAATCTTCTTTGGCGGTATAGAAGACCGCGCAGGTTAGGGTTTTCGCGACCCCTCTCATGCCTCTTATTTTATCTATAACCAGTTCCCCGATCTCCTTCATAGATGACCCCCTGACTTTCAGAAGTATGTCCCACTCTCCGGAGATTAAGTGAGCCTCCTCGACCGCTTCAAGCATCGCTATTTCATGTGCGAGGTCTTTTTGAGAGATCTCGGATCCGGGCATGAAAGAGACGAGGACGAACGCGACGGCGCCTTTTCCGAGCCTCGACTTATCCAGCTTGACTGTGAACCTCCTTATGACGCCCATTCTCCTGAGCTTGTTGATCCGATCCTGCACGGTGGTCCTCGGCATGCCGAGCGCCTCGGCGATCTCCGTGACGTTCCTCGAGGAATCGAGTTCGAGTTCCCTCAGAATCTTCAAGTCCTTCTCATCGAGCTTTTCAAGCCTTCTACCCTTTGAGCGCCTCATTTCGAGAATTTTTGACGGGTGAATGTATAAGCCTTTACTTCGTCAATCGACGATTTAATATCCGACAAAATTTAAAAGGAAAAAGCAGCTCGAAAACAGCGAAACAATCATGGTTAGAATTAACAGCGTAGCTATTCACGGTTACGGCGGCTACGTGCCCAAGTACAGGGTAAAGGACGAGGAAATCGGAAAAATCTGGGGAAAAAGCTCCGCGGAGCTCCCAGTATTGGAGAAAGCTGTCGCCGGAATAGATGAAGACGCCGCGACGATGGCCGTCGAAGCCGCCAGGATAGCCTTAAGGCGAGCTGGAATAGATCCGAGGAAAATAGGGGCGATTCACGTTGGAAGCGAGTCGAAGCCCTACGCCGTCAAGCCCACCGGAACAATAGTCGCAGCGGCCATAGGAGCTGGGCCAAGCCTGCTCGCGGCGGATCTCGAATTCGCATGTAAAGCGGGAACGGAGGCGCTTCAGCTCATCACGGGGTTGATAGAGTCTCGGCGCATAGAATACGGCTTAGCGATTGGAGCCGACACAGCTCAGGGGAGACCTGGAGATGCCTTGGAGTTCACGGCGGCCAGCGGCGCGGCGGCTTTCATCTTGGGGAAGTCGAGTGAGAACGCCGTGGCCTCAATTGAGGCTTGGTGCAGCTATGTTACGGATACGCCTGACTTCTGGAGGAGGCAGTATGATAGGTATCCTATGCATGCCGCGAGGTTCACGGGTCAGCCGGCCTATTTCAGGCACATAATAGGCGCTGTCAAAACGCTTTTGGAAAACGACGGATATTCGCTCGGCGAGTTCGATTACTTCGTATTTCATCAGCCGAACGTGAAGTTCCCATTCGCGGTCGCAAAATACCTCGGAATAAGTAAGGAAAAAGTCACACCAGCAATCATCTCCAATAACCTCGGAAACACGTATAGCGCCTGCTCGCTTCTAGGATTGGTAAAGGTGCTCGATCAAGCTAAGCCGGGGCAGAGAATTCTGCTCGCTTCTTACGGATCCGGAGCCGGAAGCGACGCGTTCGTCATAGAAGTTCTTATCGGGATTTCGGAGAAGCGGGATCGCGCCCCTAAGCTGGAAGCCTTCGTAGAGGACAGGATCTACGTAGATTACGCGCTCTATCTGAGGTTTAGAAGTAAGATCTTGAAGGGGTGAGACTCGTTGCCAAAGGCGTTCGTCGCGGGAACCGGGTTAACGAAGATCTCCGAGCACTGGGATAAGAATCTAGAGCAATTAATGGCCGAAGCCGCGGTAAAAGCTCTGGAAGATGCAGGAGTCTCCGCCTTAAACTCGATCTACGTCGGAAACATGCTCGGCGAAGTCCTTCAAGAACAAGCTCATTTGGGAACGCTTCTCGCCGAAGAGATCGGGCTGGTCGGAGTTCCCGCGTATAGGGTTGAGGCGGCTGAGGCTTCCGGAGCCGCTGCGCTGTATGCGGGAGTCCTTGATATTCTCTCCGGCGGATCAGACGCGGTTTTGGTTGTTGGAGGTGAAAAGCTTTCTGATGGATTGGCTGAAGAAGTTTCCTCGGCGTTGATGATGAGCCAGAGGCAGGAGTATGAGGGATTTATCGGAGCTGAGTTCTACTCGCTCAACGCGCTTCTCTACAAGCGTGACAAAAAGAGATACGGAAACGGCGATGGTGTAGCGATGTTTCCCGTGATAAGCCACGAGCACGCGGCGGGAGTCGCACATGCTCAGTATCCATTTAAACTAAATCTAGAAAAGGTTCTTTCATCCCCGTTTGTAGCGGAGCCTCTTAGGAGAATGGAGATAAGCGGTATAGGTGACGGAGCCGCTGCGATAGTGTTGATCAGCGAAAGATTGGCCGAGAAGATAAAATCGCCGAAGACGGAGATATACGTGGCCTCCGCAACCGATTATCTCACCCCCTTCGAGCGCGAGAACCCGTTACGCTTTCAATCGTTATCCATGGCGGTGAACAAGGTCTTGAACATCTCCAAGGTTGATAGAGATAGAATAGACTTCGTGGAACTTCATGACGCGACCTCGATCATGGCCGCCATATCCATGGAATCCAGCGGGTTCGCAGAAGCAGGGCAAGCCGCAAAACTCGTAAAGCGAGGAGAATACAATCTAAATGGAAGTCTCCCATGCAATACCTTTGGAGGACTCAAGGCGCGCGGACATCCAATCGGGGCAACGGCTCTATACCAAGTAAGCGAAGCCCATTTGCAATTAACAGGGCAGGCCGGGAAAAACCAAATTGATTCAGCGGAGATAGGTTTAACGCAATCCCTAGGCGGAGTGGCCGCAACGGCATTTGTTACCCTAATGAAGAAGGTTTGAGAGGTGGCCTGAAAATGAGGGTTCCAAGATATTGGAGGAACATTCCCTTCAAGTACAGGCTTGCGGGGTGGAGATGCAATCACTGCGGGACATTCCATCGAAATAAACCCGTAGTATGTAAGAGATGTGGATCAAAGGATTTCGCGGAGACGGAGCTCCCAAAAACCGGGAAACTGATCGCTTATACCATAGTTAAGTTTGCCCCGAAAGAATTCAGCGAGATAGCTCCGTATGCTATCGGATTGATAGAGCTGGACGATGGGACGAGGATAGTTTCCCAGCTAACGGATTTCCGAGAGGAGGAGCTCAGAGAGGGAATGCGGGTCGAAGCGGTTTTCAGGAGAATCAGGGTTAACGGAGAACAAGGAGTAATCGAGTATGGGTTCAAATTCAGGCCGGTGACAACTTAGACCTACTCGGCCTTCTTC
>JAGHCZ010000024.1 GCA_021160205.1 Nitrososphaerota archaeon
GAGCCTCAGGATCGCCTCGCCCTCCCTGAAAGCCCCCGCGAGCATCTCATTCCAGAGATGAAGATTTTCATCCGCTCCTCGAGACCTATGCTCGCATTCCTCTCCCAGAGATCTTAATTTCCTGACCTTCTCGAGGGGACATGTGCAGACGTAGGCTTTCGCCGCCTTGATCAATTGCTCAGCATACTTGTAGAATAATTCCATGTCGTCGCTGTTGTTCTTCTCGTGATCCCACTCTATTCCGAGCCATCGATAACCCTTCCTGAAACTTTCATAGTACTCCGGCTTCACCTTCCGGGGATCGGTGTCCTCGAACCTGAGCCAGAGCTCTCCATCATACATCCTAGCATAAAGGTAGTTCAAGAACCCGCTCATCGCGTGTCCTATGTGCATGTATCCGCTGGGCTCTGGTGGGAGCCTTGTAACGACTTTTCCCTTCTCGGCTCCTGGGAGTGGTGGAAGCTTTTTCTCTTCGGCTTTCTTCTCCTAAGTAATTCGGGGGAGATCTTGCTCAGAAGCTCTCGCTGTTCTTCTAAGCTCATTTCATTCACTTTCTCGACGGCTTTCTCAGCAGCCGTTTTCACATCCTTTATTCGGGATCTCAGATCGGGTCGCTCGCCTAAGATCTTCGCTATGACTGGCCCTATCATCGCTTTACCATCGTGATCCACCGCGTTTTTCAGCGCCCACTTCAAGGCTACCTCATCTAAATCCATCCCATCCCAGCATTTTGTTGCAGAACTTTTAGTTTAAGGATTGTTTTCTTTGGATGGGGCTGGCGGAGCGGCCGAGCGAAGGTTTTTTAATTTGAGGTTTTTAGAATGCGTGGAGATGAAGGTGAATGCCTGATCCGAAGCCGTATTATGTCAACTTTGAAGTGCCAGAGGAGCTCATGAAGGCGACCCTCGAAGTAATTAGAATGGCGAGGGAAAGCGGGAAGATCAGGAAGGGGGTCAACGAGGTAATCAAGTCCATTGAGAGAGGACAAGCGAAATTCGTGGTCATAGCCACGGACGTAGATCCACCCGAAATCGTCGCGTTCCTCCCAACTTTATGCGACGAAAGAAAGATACCGTACATCTTCGTCTCCTCCAAAAAAGACCTCGGAGAGGCGGCAGGACTCCAAGTAAGCGCCAGCAGCGTTTCCGTAATTGACCCTGGAGATGCAAAAGATTTCTTGGATGAAATTGTTAAGAAGGTAGCTGAGATTAGGGGCGTTAAGGGCTAGGTCTCGGTTAAAAGCCTCTGCTCTTCGGTCAGCTTCGAGGTCTTGATGAGCTTCGCCGCCGACGGCTTAGCCTTTCTTATGACGTTGAAGCCGCAGTAGGGGCATCTGGTTTCAGCTATCTTTGACAACATTTTCTTCTCGAAGACTCTTCCACACCAAACACATTGATAGAGGATCTCTTCCTCGGAACCGGGTTGGGAAGACATTCCGCTTTAGAGGATTTAAGCCGTCTTTTAAGCATTAACTCGTTTTCTCAAAAACCTTGATAAGGCTCACCGCCTCATTCTGATGGAGGGAATCTTGTTTAAAGATAGGCTTGAAGCGGGAGAACGGCTCGCTGAGCTACATAACGACCTAAAAGATGAAAAATGCGCTGTAATTGCCATTCCGAGAGGCGGGGTCGCCGTTGGATACGCCGTCGCAATTCGGCTTCAAGCCCCACTCGAAGTAACAGTCCCGCGGAAAATAGGGGCGCCGGGAGATCCCGAGCTCGCCGTCGGAGCCGTAGCTGAGGATGGAACCATATACGTCGAGGAGTCCATTGCGGGTGTCATAGGAGTGGGGGAGGATTGGATCCGAATAGAGGCTGAGAGAGAGCTCGAAGAGGTTAAGCGGAGGATCGAGGTTTATCGCGGCGGGAAGCCCCTTCCAAAGCTGAACGAGTACGTTGTTTTGATAGTCGATGACGGGGTGGCAACCGGAGCGACGGTGATCGCGACGGCTAGGTTCTTGAAGAAGCTTGGATCAAAAAGGATAATCATAGCGGTTCCGGTGGCGCCTCCAGAAATCCTGCCGAAGCTTTCTAGGGAAGTCGATGACGTTAGATGCGTAGATACTCCGACTCCATTTTTCGCAATAGGCCAATTCTACCGGAATTTTTCTCAGCTAAGCGATTCGGAGGTTCTAGAATACCTATCTAAGGTGGAGAGGTTGGCAGTCTGAATTCATCGCTTCAGAAGGGCGATGATCAGGTAAAGCGCTGCGAGGACGATTATCACGATGGGCGAGGTGCCGACGTAGACGCCGTCAAATCGTTTTCCAATCAATATTATCGGATGAATTTCTTCGAGCTTCAATCCCAGTTTTAGGAAGAATGGGATCAGCAACAAGACTGCTCCGAGAATTATGAAGAAAATCCCTAGGAAAGCGAAGAGGTTGATTTTCTCGATCATCTTTCAGCCCTTAACGACTCCCATCGGGACGAGCCGCGCGACCTTGGTTCCGATTCCAGCTCGATGACTGACTTCCGCCACCAGGTCCACGTCCTTGTATGCTTGATCAGCTTCTTCCACTACTGTCTCTAGGCTATCGCTCCGGATGTAGATGTTCCTGCGGTTTAGGTCATTAAGAACTTGGCGGGCTCTGAGCATCCTCTTCGCCGCCGCTCTGCTCATGGTTCTCCCAGCTCCGTGCGCCGTGCTTCCGAAAGTCATCTCCATGGCCTTCGGGTTTCCTAAGAGCACCCAGCTAGAGGTTCCCATGGATCCGGGCAATAGAACCGGCTGACCTAGATCTCTGTAATCTTCTGGGATTAACGGGTGGCCTGCTGGAAAGCTTCTCGTCGCTCCCTTTCTATGAACCCAAACTTTTCTCTTAACTCCGTCGATCACGTGCTCCTCCAGCTTCACTATGTTATGGGCCACATCATAGACCAAGTTTAAGCCCATAGATTCAGCGGGCTGCTTGAAGACTTGTTCAAAGCTCTGCCTAACCCAATGGCTGATCGCCTGCCTATTCGCGAAGGCGAAGTTAACGGCGCACTTGAACGCCTTGAGATAACTCTCAGCCTCTCTACTATTCGCAGGCGCGCATGCGAGCTCTCGATCTGGAAGCTTTATCCCATATTTCGCGGCGGCTCTCTCCATGACCTTTAGGTAGTCGCTGCAGATCTGGTGGCCGAAGCCCCTGCTTCCCGTGTGGACTAGGACGGTTACTTGTCCTTCGTGAGTGATGCCCATCCTCTCCGCAGCTCTTTCATCGAAGATTTTATCAACGGTCTGAACCTCTAGAAAGTGATTTCCGCTTCCAAGGGTTCCGATCTGGGGAAAGCCCCTGTTCTTCGCGGTCGCGCTCACGTAGCTCGGGTCAGCGCCTTCTAGGCATCCCTCTTCTTCGATGTGCTTTAGGTCCTCGTGCCAGCCTAAGCCGAATTTCTCGATGATGTACCTAGCTCCTTCAACGGAAATCCTGTCCAACTCGCTTTTCGTCACGCGGAAATCCTTCCTCTTAGAGCCGAGGCCTGAAGGCACGTTTCGGAAGATCGTTTCAACGAGCTCTTTTAATTTGGGCCTGACATCCTTTTCCTCTAGGTTCGTAACCATGAGCCTCACTCCGCAGTTTATATCATAACCCACTCCACCTGGAGAAATAACGCCCTCATCGTATCCCGTTGCGGCCACTCCCCCGATCGGGAAGCCGTAACCTTCATGTGCGTCTGGGAGAACTACTGCGTGTTTTAGTATTCCAGGGAGCGTTGCAACATTTGCAGCTTGAACCAATGTTCGATCTTGCTGAATTTTTTTCAAAAGTTCCTCGGAGGCGAAAACGAGGACCGGAACTCTCATATCAGATCTGTATCTGGGTATCCTCCAGATTACGTCGCTAACCTTTTCCAGCGGAACTTTAGACATAATTGCACCAGCTCAATCATGCCTCCGCGCCGTTTTAAAGATTATGTCGAAGAGTTCAAGAGATTTTTCTCATCAATCCCCTGTTCTCTCGGATTTCTTTCGGTCTTAAAGCTTAATATGCCAGATTTATCAGTAAACATCGTGAAAAACATGTCCTCTTGGAATCGTCAACATTCTAGATGGCTTCCCCCTATGCCGCTTGAAAAGATAATGGAGATTCAGCAGAAGAGAATAGGCGTCGATCCGCCCCTAAACCCACATCCGGAGTTCAAGGTCGTAGTTTGGGAAAGCCCACATGAGTTCTACGCGGCTTTCGCCATGGACATGACGAGGCGCATGGTCTCTGCATTCTTCGAGAAGAGGGATCTCTGGATCATAGCGCCTACGGGGCCCGTGCCTCAGTGGAGGATTCTCGCGAATAACCTGAATGAGCTGTCAAAAACCATTCAAGGCTTCAACTTGAAACATGTCCACATAGTCATGATGGACGAGTATAGCGACCCGGAGGGAGGAACTCCGCACTGGGATATGCCGGGAAGCTTCCAGAACACGATCAGGGTGAACTTCTGGGAAAGATTGAGTAGTGACATCAGGATGAAGTGGGAGGACATACTCTTCCCAACCAGCGATCTCATCGACGAGATTCCGAAGATCATAATTGAGGGAGGAGGAGTGATCGATGTCGTGTACGGCGGTATCGGATGGGGGCTCCACTTCGCATTCGTCGATAGGGAAGCGTTTACTTCGGATAAATGGGCCGGGCGCGATCTCGAAAAATGGAAGAAAATCAGAATGCTGAGGGCAATAGAGCTCGATGCATCGACCATTTACCAAAACGCGCTTCACACCTGGGGAAGTAATCAATGGGCCGTTCCAAGCCACGCCAATACGATTGGCCCCGCTCTAATTCTAGGAGACGACGAAATCAAAGTAAAGTATCGTTCATTCTGGTGCGATGGACTATGCGGGCCTGAAATGACATGGCAACAGATGGCGGTCCATGTCGCGCTTTACGCGGAACCCAATCCGGAGCTTCCAGCAACCTTCCTCAAGACTCTTCCAGGAGAGGTAAACGTTCTGAAACCGCTCGATGAGCCTATAGCCGTAGTTCCTAGATAAGGAGCTGAGATTTCATTTTATTTTATTTTTTTGGCTCTGAAACTTTTATATCCTATCTAAGCGATAACGCCTCGTGGTGAGTATGTTTGGTATCTAGTAAGCTTGCTATAGACGGCGGAGAACCCACCATAAAGGGGCCGCTTCCATCCTGGCCCTCATTTACCGAGGAGATAATTCAAGCTGCGATGGAGCCTCTGCGAACCGGCAAAGTCAATTATTGGACTGGTGAATTGGGAAGAAAATTCGAACAAGAGTGGGCAGGGTGGAACGGTGTCAAATATGGGGTGGCCACGAACAGCGGTACAAGCGCTCTCCACACGGCAGTTGCCGCGCTTGGAATAGGCCCGGGGGATGAGGTCATAGTTCCCTCATATACCTTCATTGCGACAGCGTTCTGCGTTCTTCAAGCCGGCGCGATACCGGTTTTCGCGGATGTGAGGAGAGAGGATCACTGCATTGATCCGAAGGATATCGAGCAGAAGATCACGGATCGGACTAGGGCCATAATCCCGGTTCACCTCTACGGCAACGTCGCCGAAATGGATGAGATCATGAGGATCGCGAGGAAATACGATCTATATGTGATAGAAGACGCGGCCGAGGCTCATGGAGCGATATACAAGGGTAAAAAAGCCGGAACCATCGGGCACGCCGGCTGCTTCAGTTTTTGTCAAAATAAGACCTTCACGACGGGCGGAGAGGGCGGCGCGGTCATAACCGACGATGAAGAAACTTACTGGGAGTGCATGTCCTTCAGAGATCACGGGTTTGATGCCAAGAAGAGGCTGAACCTCCTCGAACTCGAAGGCACGCTCCACTACATCCACGTCCGGGTTGGATACAATTATAGGATGACCGAGATGCAGGCCGCGATAGGTCTAGCTGAATTAAAAAGACTGGATAACTGGAATCTGCCCAGGCGCAGGAGAAACGGCGAGATCCTCATCAAGGAATTGAAAGACGTCCCGCAGATCCTATACCTCCCCGTGCATAACAATGAGAAAGTAAACGGGTTCTACGTCTTCCCGATAGTCGTTGATATAGATGAGCTGAAATGCGACAAAGATACCCTGATAAAGGCCCTTACCGCAGAGGGCGTTCCAGCGTGGAGGTCCTTCTGGCCTCAATCCTACACCGAGAAAGCTTTCAGGGAGCATAATGGATTCGGGAGGGTGAAGTTCCCCTTCAGATCGAAGGAATACACTAATCCCGAATCGGTTAGATATGATAAGGCCTTCTGCCCCAACGCTGCCTGGCTCGAGAAGCGGACATTCATCGTTCACTGTTATCCAACGCTCGAAGAAGAGCACATGCATCTAATCGCCGAGGCTATCAAAAAGGTGCTGGATCATTACGCTAAGTAAAATCGCTTAGACGGTGCTGAGGACATGGAAAAGGTTAGGTGGGGCGTAGTTGGGATAAGCGGGATAGCTCAGAGAAGAACAGTCCCGGAAATGATCGAAGCCTCGAGAAAGGCGGAGCTCGTTGCGGTGATGAGCAGAAGCGGTGAACGCGCTGAAAAATACGCGAAGGAGTTCGGGGCAGAATATTGGTACACAAGCTTGAAAGAGCTTTTGTCAAATCCGGAGGTGGACGCCGTTTACATAGCGACCCCCAACAATCTTCACCGCGAACAGGTAATCACAGCCGCGAGAATGGGAAAGCACGTGCTTTGCGAGAAACCCCTCGGAAGAACCGTTCGAGAATGCGAGGAAATGATCGAAGAATGCCGCCGCAGCGGAGTGAAGCTCGGAGTCGCCTTCATGATGAGATTCCACGGCCTACATCAAAAAATCAAGAAACTGATAAATGACGGAACGATCGGGAAGCCCGTTTTGGCGAGAGCTCAGCTCACGTGCTGGTATCCTAAGATAGATGGGGCTTGGAGACAGGATCCGGAACTCGGAGGAGGAGGAAGCCTCATAGATATGGGCTCGCACTGCATCGATCTCTTAGAGATGTTGTTGTCGACAAAGGTGAAAGAGGTTTCGTCATTTCAGGATACCTTGGTACATGATTACCCGGTTGAGGATACTTCAGCTGTCCTTCTACGCTTCGAGAACGGAGCTATAGGAATAGTCGATAACTGCTTCAATATACCGGATAAAGCTTCTCAAAATAGGTTAGAGATCTATGGGGCGCAGGGAAGCCTCTTAGCCGAAGGAAGCATCGGCCAAGAGCCCACGGGTAAGGGGTTCCTCTACTACTATCCTCAAGAAGAATACGAAAGTAAGCAGAAAAGGATTGTGGAAGAGGCGGGAGCTAAAGAAATAGAGTATGAGCTCGTAAAAATGTACGCTGCTGAGATCGATCATTTCTCGGAATGCATAATCGAGGACAAGGAACCGGAGATAAGCGGGGAGCTCGGGCTCTGGAACATGAAGATCATATCCGCGTGCTATGAATCGGCGAAAACGAAAAAAGTTGTAAAGGTAGTTTAATTTTTTCTTCCTTTATTTACTTCACGGCTCCGGCGACGAGTCCTCTTATGAGGTATCTCCTGAAGATTATTATTATCGCTATTGCCGGCAGCATCGCGAGAACTCCCATGGCGCAGATCAGTCCTTTGACGACCCTCGGCTCCGCCATGGACGACCCTATGATGACTGGTATAGTTCTGGATGCCGCTGTCTTCGTCAGCAGTAGGGCGAAGAAGAATTCTCCGTAGGAGATCATGAAAGAGGTTATCGCGATTGCGACTATGGCGGGCTTTATGACCGGAAACGTGACCTTCCTCAGGATCTCGAAGTAGGAGTATCCATCAACCCTCGCCGCGTCCTCGATATCCGTAGGGATCCCCATCAGATAGGTGTTGAGAATCCAGATCGTAAACGGCATCGTGAACATTATGTGGACCATTATCACCGAGACCAGGGTGTCGAGCAGGCCTATGCTCCTTATGATGACGTAATATGGGATCGCGATGACGACGGGCGGAAGCAGCCTGCCGACTATGGAGGCATAGAAGAGCGGCATGGCTCCCTTGAACCTTATCCTGGTCAGTGCGAATGACCCCAAGGTTCCCGCAACGAGGTTGTATATCATGACGACGACCCCGATTATCACGCTGTTCAGTATCGCCCTTGGAAAGTCCTTGACGGCTCCGGGTATGAAGAGGAACAGCGACATCCCCTGCTCCATGTAGTATTTCACGGCGGCTTCGATGTTGAAGCAGAACCAGTAGTTATTGATGCTCGGATTCGGGGGGAAATAAAACGGCGGAACTGTGTAGATCTCTGCTTCGGACTGCAGGCTGAGGTTCACCATCCAATATATGGGGAATAGTACCCATAAGGCCAGCAGGATAACCGCGATGTATGTTCCGGTCTTGGGTTTATTCTTGTTCAATGCCATGGCTCATCACACCCTCAATCTCACACGCCCTAATCGCAGGGCCTTGAAGTACGCGTAGATCAACACCCCAGTAATCGCGAGTACCAGTATGGTGACGGCGCCCGCTTGGCCGAAATTCAAGTAGCTGAACATCCTTTCATACGTATAGAACGTGATCAGTTTCGTGAAGTCCGCCGGTCCACCCGCCGTGATCACGTAGATTGGGTCAAAGGCCCATAAAGCGCTCAGCGACGCGTAGACCAAGACTATAAGCATGATCGGCCTGAGCCAGTTCAGCGTAACCATCCTGAAACGCGCTAGAGTTTTCGCTCCATCTATCAACGCCGCTTCGTAGAGCTCCTTCGGTATGGATTGTATTCCAGCTAGGAGCAGCAATGTCGGTAGCGGGGTTTGAACCCAGACGTGGGCCAAGGCCACGATCATCATCGCGTGCCAGGGCATAGATAGCCAGGACTGATACTGCTGGATGAGCCCCAGCTTGACCATTATGTCGTTGAAGACGCCGAAGTTGAA
>JAGHCZ010000007.1 GCA_021160205.1 Nitrososphaerota archaeon
AGTTCGAAGACTCTGGCCATAATACCGCCATGATGATTGAAACAAGCTATTTGAGCCACAGTCCATTTTCCATATTTCAAAGTTCTTCGATGAGCCTTGTTCCCGGGCTGCTTCGCCGCATCACCTTCTCGATGGAAACGGTTAACTTCGAGCTATGTCGTTTAACTTCTTGGAATTGAAGAACAGGGTCGGAACATCAGGTTATACATATTTTTGGAACCCCGGGAAGCCCTCTCCCTTTAAGTGGTATGTTTCGAGGGGATTTAGGACCGTGGAGATAAACGCTTCTTTTTACAGATTTCCTCAAAGGAGCTGGGTTTCGACCTGGCTGAGGGACTCCCCAGGAAACTTCGATTTCAGCGTGAAGATCCATCGAAGCATAACCCATCGATCGAGACTTGGCCCGAGTTCCCCAAGGCTTTGGGAGAAGTTTCTCGACACCTTGAGGCCCATGCTCGAGAAAATCAGCTTTTTCCTATTCCAGTTCCCCGAATACTTCCGGCCATCCCGCGAGAACCTGCTGAAGGTCAAGAGCTTCGTGAAGGACATGGAGCTCGAAGGAATCGCCGTCGTGGAGTTTAGGCACCCGGGCTGGTGGAACCTCATCAAAGAGATAGAGCATTCCGGAGCCGTCTTCTGCTCGGTCGATGCCCCCGATCTTCCGAGGAGCCTAGTCTTATCGAATGACGCGATATATCTCAGAATGCATGGAAGGACAGCGTGGTATGCTTATCGTTACAGTGATCACGAACTCGAGGAGCTCGCCGAAAAATTGATAAAGCTTAGAGCTCAGCGGACATACGTCTACTTCAATAACGATCACGGAATGTTGGAGAACGCCGTAAAAATGATGAAGCTTCTCGAATCTCGCTAGCTTTTCAAGAGAACTTCGAGGCGATTTCCTTTCCTACTTCTACGGCTGCGAAGACTATTAACGCTGATATCAAGCCGTTGATCCAATCGTGAAGAGTGGGGAAGGTCACTTTGAATGGATCGTGGAAAGCTGGAACATATAGTATGAAGAGCTGCATCATCAGCGAGATTATTATCGCCAATATCAAGAACTTGTTCCTGCCTATCCCCACCCTAAGCGCGCTGCGTTTAAGCGACCTAAAGGACAGCGCTATCAGCAACTCAATTACGATCATTAACGTAAAGATCCTGGTTCTAGCTCTCACCAAGGACTCCACCGCGATCCCGTCTATGAAGTTCACTAAGATGGCTATCGTGGTGATCAGCGGAACGAACGTCAAAAACAGCAGCGTCTCTCTTCTAGTCAAGATGCCTTCTTTGGGATTTCTAGGAGGCCTTTCCATGACATCGGGTTCGGCGGGATCTATTCCCAGCGCCATGGCCGGTAAGCCGTCCGTCGTCAAGTTTATCCATAGATATTGTATCGCGGTGAAGGGCAAGGGGAGGCCCATAAATGATGCGAATAACGGGATTAGCACCTCGCTTATGTTGCATCCTAACAGGTAAAACAGATACTTCTTGATGTCATCATAGATCCTCCTTCCCTCCTCGACCGCGGAAACTATGGTCGCAAAATTATCGTCGGATAAAACCATGTCAGAGGCCTCTTTAGCTACCTCCGTCCCCGTTATCCCCATCGCCACACCGATGTCAGAAGACTTCAGCGCCGGCGCGTCGTTTACGCCGTCGCCCGTCATCGCAACCACATGGCCCCTACGTTTCAGCGCTTTGACTATCTTCATCTTATGCTCGGGGGAGACGCGGGCGTAGACTGTTACTTTTTCGACGAGGTCTTCGAATTCCTCGTCTTTCATGGTTTCCAGCTCTTTTCCGGTCAGGATCACGTCTCCCTCTCTGAATATCTCCAGCTCCTTGGCGATCGCCAGCGCCGTTAGCTTGTGGTCTCCGGTTATCATCACGACCTTTATTCCGGCCTTTTTGCAGAGCTCTAACGCGTCCTTAGCCTCAGGCCTCGGTGGATCTATCATCCCGACGATTCCCAAGAACACGAAGTCTCTTTCGATGGATTCGTCGAAATCTTCGATGGATTCGTCGAGAACTCTATAGGCTATTGCCAGATTTCTTAACGCATTTGAGGCCATCTCGTCGTTAATCTTCAATATTTCCTTGACATCATTTTCAGATAATTCTGCGATCTCGCCATCCACCATGATCTTCGAACAGCGAGACAATACAACCTCCGGAGCCCCCTTCATGAAGGCCACAGTCGATCCATCTTTCGTTTTATGCAAGGTGGTCATGCGCTTTCTTTCAGATGAGAATGGAACTTCGTCGATCCTCGGGTACAGCGATTCTTCTTCCTCGGAAATTCCTGCTTTCCGTGATAGCACCTTTAATGCGCCTTCGGTCGGATCTCCTATGATAATCCATTTGCCTTCTTCTTTCTCCAGCCTTGCGTCATTACATAGCGAGCAGCCGAGCAGGAGGAGATTTAACTCCCTTACTTCTAATGGATTTTTTATCGACTGGTTTTCGATCTTGAATTCTCCAACAGGTTCGTAGCCTGCTCCAGTGACATCGATCAGCTTCCCCGCAAATTTTTTCAAGAAAATTTTTCGGACGGTCATTTCTCCCTTTGTCACCGTTCCAGTTTTATCGGCGCATATTATAGTCGTGCATCCCAAAGTTTCTACTGCTGGAAGCCTTCTAACTATAGCGTTTCTGCGCGCCATGGCGTACATCCCGACGGCCAGTGCTCCGGTCACGACGGCCGGCAGGGCCTCTGGAACGGCGGCTATAGCGAGGCTTACAGCCCATATAGCCATGGTTAACAGATCGTAATGCCATACGAAGAACCCGATTCCCGCTACGAGGATCGCAACCGATAGGCAGAGATAGGCCAGTATTTTCCCTATTTCGTCGGTTCTCTTCTCCAGCGGAGTCTTTTCTTCTTTCGCCTCTTGGACGAATGCCGCTATCTTGCCCATCTCGGTGTTCATTCCCGTTGCGACGACCGCGGCCTTCCCCTTTCCGTAAACAACTATTGTGCCGGCGTAGACTATGTTCGCTCTATCTGCTAAGGGAGTATCTTCAGGAAGCATGTCGGGGTTCTTCGTGACCGTAGTGGATTCTCCGGTCAGAGAAGATTCATCTATCTTGAGATCATGAGACTCTATCACCCTGGCATCCGCCGGAACTCTGTCACCCGCCGCGAGAACTAGAATATCGCCCGGAACCACCTCCTTAGCTGGGATGCGTTTTTCTATTCCTGATCTAATGACCGTGGCTTCTGGGGCAGTTAATTTTTTTAGCGCTTCTAAGGCCTTTTCGGCCCGATATTCTTGAAATGTTCCTAGGATGGCGCTCGCGAAGACTATTGTTACTATTAGGACTGCGTCTAAAATCTCTCCTATCATTATGGATAATCCTGTGGCTATCAGCAAGATTACTATCAGGACGTTTTTGAATTGGTTCAAGAATATCCCTAGCTTCGATCTTCCCTTCTCTTTCCTTAACTCATTAGGCCCATAGACAGCAAGTCTCTCCGAAGCTTCCCGCTCGCTTAATCCGCTGAGCTTCGTCTTCAAGATCTTCAAAACATCATCAACGGTGAGAGAATGCCAAGTCGCCGTCGACATTAATTCATCTTTTACCAGATCGACGCCCATTATATAAGCTTTGAAAAAGGCGAAAACATAATTTATCTAGGGATCTATAGAAAACGTGTTCGAGAAAAAATCGGAAAACGGTTATGAGAAGGAGGAACAGCTGCTCTGCTCGATCTTCAGATGATATCTTTGAAAAATCCCTAGATGAGAAAACTTTTTACAAATCCATCGGTAGCTCTATTCGGGGACCTGTTAATGCTGATAGAGCTGCCCTACGGCAGAAGGCAGATTTCCTTCGAGGTGGATGAGGTTGAAGTGGTGGAAACTCGGAAAATGCCGATTATCAAGCTCGTTGATCAGGAATTGAATGGTAAGTTAGAAAACCCTATTTCAAGTCCAAGTTTAAGAAAGTTATCCGAGAACTCGAGGAAAATTCTCCTCATAGTTCCAGACAACACGAGGGCATTCCCCTCTAGGGAAATCGTGCCTAATTTGATAAAGTACATAGAGGAAGCAAACCCGCAAGCTGAGATTAGGATCTTGGTTGCAACTGGGCTGCATGTCGAGGTCAGCAAACAGGAGCTCGGGGAAATGCTCGGAAAGGAGATCGTCGAGAACTACGAAGTGGTTAATCACGACGCTATGGATGAAAACCAAGTCTTGAAGCTTGAGAAGCGAACCAGTTACGGCACCCCAATACACGTAAACAGAGAGGTCATGAGAAGCGATCTCGTCATCGGCGCGGGCTTGATAGAACCTCATTTCTTCGCGGGGTACAGCGGGGGAAGGAAAATCCTGTTACCGGGGGTCGCTGGAAGGGACGCCGTATTCAATAATCATGGATTCAGGATGATAGGTCACCGGAACTCTAGGGCCGGCATATTAGACGGCAACCCGATCCACGAGGACATGATCGAGTTCATGGAGAAAACCAGGCTCGACTTCATCGTGAACGTCACATTAAACAAGGAGAAAAAGATCTCCGGGATCTTCGCGGGGGACCCGGTGAAAGCGCATCTCGAAGGAGTTCGATTCCTAGATAACTACGTTAAGAGCTATTTCACCGAAGAAGCGGATCTAGTCTTAACTACTAACGGAGGCTACCCGCTAGATAGAGATCTCTATCAAGCCGTGAAGGGAATGGATACGGCTGCATCGGTCGTTAAAAACGGCGGGGTAATAGTGATCGCTTCGGAGTGCAGGGATGGGCTGGGAGGCCATGAAGAATTTCTCAGACTCGTTCAAGGAGCGGAGAGCCCGGAGGAAATCTTGGAGAGAATTAAGAAGGAGGAGCCCATCTATGATCAATGGGAGGCGCAAGTTCTGGCCAGAGTTTTGAAGAAGGCGAGCGTAATCTTGGTAAGCGAACACATTTCAGACGAAGTTGCCGAGGGGCTTTTACTGAAGCGGGCGAGAGATCTCGAAGAAGCCTTGGAGATGGCTTATGAAATCTTGGGCAAAAAAGATGTGAAAATCGCCGCGATTCCGGAGGGACCCTACGTCATACCCTCTAGGAAGGAGACCTGATCAACGCCGTTTTTCCTCCAAGATCTCGAGGGCCTCTCCCACGGTCAGATTCTCATGAACCATCTTCGCTAACACCTCGGTCATCAGCCGCGGATCTTCATACTGGAACACGTTTCTGCCTACGCATATCCCCGCTGCGCCCGCGTCGAGGGAGCTTCTAATCATCTCGAGAAAGCCTTTGAGATCCGTTTTGGGCCCGCCTGCGAGGACTATCGGCGCGGGACATGAGTCGACGACTTTTCCAAAGGGCTCAGCGTAAACGGTCTTGATTAGGTCTGCTCCAAGCTCAGCTCCAATTCTTGCCGCCGCCCTAATCAGCTCGGCATCATATTCCTCGGCCGCGGGAACAAATTCTCCTATGGCCGGGATTCCTAGTTCGCCGCATTCATCGACGACTTTCCCGAAGAACTTGATCGCCTCAGACTCGTTCCTGCCTCCGATGTGAACTGAGAAAACGACGGCGTCCGCTCCCAGCTTAACTGCTTCCCGTGGAGAAGCGGAAAGGGTCTCGAAAATCAGCTTCCCGCTCAAGGCGATATTACCTGAAACCCTCAAAATTACTCCGATTCTCCCGAGCATGGCCTCGGGAATTTTTGTTATTAGGCCCCGTTGAAGTAAGAACGCCGTTGCACCTCCTTGAAAAACCTCGCGCAGCAGTTTTACGGGGTCCTCTATTCCCTTAAGCGGCCCGGAGTATCCCCCGTGATCCATTGCGAAGATGTGATAGAGCCCTGTTTTCGGGTGTCGAAGCCTATTCAGGCGAACTATCTTCCCGACGCTTTTTATCTCCCTCATCGAGTATTTAGCTGCCCATCGATGATAAAAGCACTATGATCGAGGACTAGTGGTGAAGCTTTTCCCCCATTCATCTAGGTAGCATAGCTCTTCGAGGCTCAGCCTGGGCCGAGGGCCATTTAGCTTTCTAGGCTTTCCCACGGGGAGTATCGCTTGAAGCTCGTAATCCCTTGGGATGTTGAGCAGGTCGTTCGCCCAATTCGTTTTCGATGGAGTGTAGGTTAACGTTGAGTAGCCGAGCTCCTCCACTGCGAGAAGCATGTAGCCTATCGCGATCCAAACGCTCTCAACCCAATACGGCTCATTTCTTTTCCCGAATACTAAGATCAAGATCGGCGCCTCGGTGAGGAAGGGCTTTTTCCAAGTTATTCCCCTGGCTCTGAGCCATTTTTTCAACTCCGGATCAGCTCGCTCGTGAAAATCCCGCTCAACTTTTTCGCAGGCATCCCTTATCCGCTTCTTCGCCTTCGGATCCCGTATTACTAGAAATCTCCAAGGCTGACGATTCGCCCCTGATGGAGCGTTTCTAGCGACTTCAACGATGTACTTTACATCCTTAAGCGGAACCCGATCAGACATATATGATCGAATGCTCCGCCTCGATTTAGCGAGCTCTAGTACCTCCATGAATACTTCAAAGATCAAGTTATCTCAGATAAATGTATTTTACATATGAGGAGGATCGAATCGTGGCAGAGGACTGTATTCGTTAAGAAAAGTAGTTTCTTTCCTGATTTCGTTAAAATGTTAATAAGCAACAAGACTTTGTAAGGTGCAAGATGCGGGTGGTCGATTTCCAACTCCTCGAAAAAGCTAGGAGAGAATTCTTAGAGAAAGTAACGAAGCTTTTTCCTTACGATGGATTCGATTTCGCAAAGTGGGAAGAGCTGAAGAAAGCCGTTTACAAGCCGCTTCCCCTAAACGTCGACGTAATCGTGGATGACTGCACCCTGAGAGAGGGATTGCAGATGGCCGGCTTGCTGACCCCGAGGCCGGAGGAGTATCTGAAAATAGCTTTGATGCTTAAGGAAATCGGGGTTGAGAGGCTTGAGGTCTTGATTTACACGAAATCTGATAAAGAATCGGTGAAACTTATGCAGGATAATGGCTTAGGCCCTATGCTCGCCGCCTGGTGCAGAGCCGATAAAAGAGATTTGGATGAGGCGATCAGGTTAGATTTCCAGCAGGTTGGAATCTCTCATCCCGTTTCCTATATACACTTCGCGAAATGGCCTTCCATGACCTTGGAAGATCTGGTTAATAGGGTTGTGGACGCCGTCGCATATGCCGTTGAGCACGGAATAAAGGTCTTCGTACACGGAGAGGACAGCACGAGAGCTGATTGGGAATTCGAGAAAGTTTTCATAAACTCCGTCGCGGAGGCCGGCGCCGAGGTTTATAGAATATGTGATACGGTTGGATGCGGGCTCTCAGATTCTCGCGCTCCTCTTCCTAAGGGAATCCCCGAGAAAGTTAAGAGGATAAAGGCCGAAACAAAGATTCCATACGTCGAGATTCACGCTCACGATGATCTGGGAAACGCCGTGGAAAACACCATGGCGACGATACGCGCCGCTGATGGACTTTACGACAAAGTCTACGTCAGCACAACCTTCCTCGGATTGGGCGACAGAGCCGGTAACGCTGAGACCGAAAAGGTGATCATGAACTGCTATATGCATTACGACGTAGAGAAGTGGAATTTGAAGCCTATGAGGGAACTCGCGGTGTACATAGCTTCATCGCTCGGCTATCATCTCCCCGTGAATAAGGCCATTGTAGGCGACGCGGCGTTCGCCCATGAATCAGGGATACATTTACACGGGATCTCGAAGCTTCCACTGACGTATGAGGTGTTTCCACCCGAATTGGTCGGCCAAAGGAGATCTATAGTGATTGGGAAGAGATCTGGGAGACATGGGATAAAGCTCAAGCTCGAAGAGATCCTCGGAG
>JAGHCZ010000078.1 GCA_021160205.1 Nitrososphaerota archaeon
GGCTTAAAGCTCGCTATTCTCTCGGCGGTTCTCCCAGATCGAGTATAAACCGCTATTATCGCGTTTAGGGATTCGGCGAGCGAAACTATTCCAGCTGCAAATCGGTCTCTAATGTTGTTCGCCTTAGTCATCTTCCTCCTCGGGGGAACGATCGTAGGCTCATATCTCTCAATGATTTTCGAGATCCATTTAACGGATTCAACCGGATATCTGCCTATAGCTGTTTCCCCCGTCAACATTAGAACATCGACCCCATCCATGAGAGCCGAAACAACGTCCACGATCTCGCTTCTCGTCGGAACCGGATTATCGATCATGGATCCTAAAAGCTGTGTCGCCACGATCACGGGCTTCCCCTTCTCGATGCAGAGGCTAATGATTTTTCTTTGAAGATTTGGAACTTCTTCTAGAGGGAAATGCATTCCAAGATCTCCTCTAGCCACCAAGACCGCGTCAGCTGCATCAACTATTTCATTTAACTTCTTAACGGCGAGAGGCGTTTCCACCTTGGCTATAATTGATATGTGCTCTGCTCCTAGGGAGAGAAGTATGCCCCTCAGCATCGATATGTCTTCTTCACCTCTGGCATAGCTCAATCCTATATAATCGAATTCTTCTTCGACGGCGAGCTTTACCGCCTGGACTTCCCGCTCAGTGATCGCAGGTAAATCAAGCCCTCTTCCTTGGATCACCAGCGTCTTCCTAGATGTTATCACCGCGTCGGTTATTGCTCTGAGAATTGCTCCCGAGTTCGACACGGATTCCACCCTAAAAGCGGCTCTTCCATCATCCATCAGAACCACATGGTCTTTTCTCAGCGTCTTCAACGCGGTTTCATGCGGCAGCGGAATTGTTTTCTCCGAGTCTCCCGGGGCTTTCTGAGCTAAGATCAGTTCTATCCGCTCTCCAGATTTCACGGCGATAGGTTTCTCGAGATCGCCTAACCTAACCGAGGGGCCGCGTAGATCTCCAATTAATGCGAAGCGCTTTCCAAGCTCTTTCTCAACTTCTCGGACGATTCCCGCGATCTCCGACCATTCCTCCGGCGTTCCATGGCTGAAGTTTATCCTGAAGATTCTGGCTCCGGATGAGGCCATGGCTTTGATCGTTTCTCTATTCTTTGATGAAGATCCGATGGTAACGGCTATCTTAGTTTTAGGCATCATTTTCATAAGTTCGGCTACTCTTAAATAGATTATGACAAAAAATCTCGAATGGTATTCTCTTCGCTAAATGTAGCCCTCTTTAACAGCTAGCTCGGCGTTTAGCACAGCGTTTCCAGCCGCTCCCCTGATGGTGTTATGGCCCAAGGCTATGAATTTAATTCCGTTCTCAAATATCGGGTCTTCCCTGATTCTTCCAACGACTATGGACATGCCGTTTCCCGCATATCGATCGATTCTCGGCTGAGGCCTATCCTCCTCATCTCTGACAATTATCGGTTTTTCGGGAGCCGTCGGCAGATTTAGCTCCTGAGGTTTTCCCTTAAATTTTCTCATGGCCTCCGCTACCTCGTCTCTGCTGGCTTTGGTCTTCAGCTCGATGAATATCGCCTCGGTGTGTCCCTCTAAGACATTAACTCTGTGACAGCTAGCGGAGATCTTAAAGCTCGCCGGATTTATCCTAGCTCCATCAAAGCTCCCTAAAATCTTTAAGGCTTCTCTCTCAACCTTTTCCTCCTCGTTCTTGATGTAAGGTATCAAATTGTCTAAGATCTCCATGGAGGTGACGCCGAACCACCCGGCTCCTGAGAGGGCTTGCATGGTCGAGACGAGAACGCGCTTTATCCCAAATTGGTCTTGAAGCGGCTTAAGAGCTAGGATGAGCACGTTCGAGGTGCAGTTGGGATTCGTGATTATGAACGACTTCCATCCGCGCCTTGACTGCTTCTTAACGATTTCCAGATGATCTGGATTGACCTCTCCTATAATTATTGGAACGTCATCCTCCATTCTATACGCGCTCGCATCGCTTATCACCGGAACTCCCGCCTTAGCGAACTCCGCCTCAACGGTTTTCGCGACTTCTGATGGAAGAGCTGAGAACACGAAGTCGATCTGCCCCTCTCTCTTCACATCCTCTAAACTCGCTTTCACCACCTTCATTTCTCCGATCTCCTCGGGAATCTCTCCCTCGATGCACCAGTGAGCCGCGTCTCGATATTTTTTCCCAGCTGACATGGGCGACGCCGCCACCACGCTTAGCTCAAATATTTCGTGGTTCTCTAAGAGTTTGACGAATCTTTGACCTACCATTCCCGTCGCGCCTAATAAGGCCGCCTTAAGCTTATCCACTTTGCTCACCCCGCATTAGGTTTGAAGTTACCGCGGTTTTCTTTGAATTAAGCATTTAGCTCAAAGGCTTTATGAATGGCTTTCAAAGCTTTTACGCCGTCTTCTTCTCTGACAGCGAACGATATATTGAGCTCGGAGGATCCCTGCGCGATCATCTTGATGTTTATTCCCTCGCTGGCAACGGCGTTGAAGATCTTCGCAGCTACCCCCGGCTTCCCCCTCATTCCCGATCCTATCACGGCGATCACGCATATTCCTCTTTCATAATCAAGTTGAAGTTCATCCTCCGCGAGCCTCTTCCTGATAGTTCTCAAGGCTTTTTCCAACGCGCTTTCCGGGATGGCTATTGATATGCTGGCCTGTGAAGATGCCTGTGAAACCATAATTATCTGGATTCCCATCTCGTTCAATAATTCCAGAAGCTTTATGCTCGCCGCCGGAGGCTCTAGTATACCTGCTCCGCGTGCTAAGATTATCGCGACATCCTTTATAGTCGTGAGAGCTTTGACCGTGTCGCCGCTTACGTCTCCGGATATCAAGGTTCCCTCCGCGCTTGGGTTAAATAGGTTCTTCACCCTGATAGGTATGTTCTCTTTAGCTGCCGGTTCGAGGGCTAGCGGATGAACTACTTCCGCTCCGAAGTAAGCTAGCTCCACCACCTCGTCGTAGGACATGGATGAAACCGTTTTAGCATCTGGAATAAGCTTGGGATCGGCGGTCATTATTCCGTTAACATCCTTCCAAAGAATTATCTCATCGACTTTCAAAGCCGCTCCGAGGATTGTAGCGGAATAATCCGATCCTCCTCTACCGAGAGTAGTTACAACCCCCTTGGGCGTTGCGCCGATAAATCCCGTGACCACGGGGACTACGCCTTTTTCCAGCAGAGGAGAGAGCCTCCTATCGACTTCCTTGTAGGTCACCGTCGATAGAGGTCGAGCCGACCCAAAGTTGTCGTCAGTTATTATCCCGGCTTCCCATCCTCTAAGATATTCCGCTTCTACCGCTTGATCTCTTAGCGCCCCCCAAAAAATTCTAGTTGATAGCCTCTCGCCGAATGAGAGGGTATAATCCTTGGTTCTCGGAGTGACCTCCTTAAGATAAGCTAGAACGGACAGAAGCCTTTTAACCTCATTTATCTCGGCCTCATTCGCTCTCCGAACCTCGTCTCTGATCGATTGGCTGTGAATGGCTTTTTCACATGCTTCTAGATGCCTCCGCCGCAGCTCTTCGATGAACTCACCTATTTCGCCTTCTTCTCCTCTTTCCGCGGCTTTCAAAACGTTTAACAGCTCATCGGTTACGCCTGCCATGGCGGATACCACGGCGACGACTCTGACTCCTTGATTCACGTAGGCTTTCACGATTTCAGACGATTTTCTGATGGACTCTCCGTCTTTCATGCATGTTCCCCCGAACTTCATCACCGTTTTCATCCCATCACCTCTTTCAAGCTCCCTTGCCGCCGATTCTTTTCCAATTCTCGGAATTCTCGCTTATAGGGCTTTAATGCCTAATTCCTAGAAAAGGCTTTTCTGGCCCGGCGCAGAGGCGAGGTCAAGGTCTCTATCATCGCGGAGCGGGTAAGCTCAGTAAATCGTTCAACATGGCGGCGGCGGTTTCCTTTCCAGCTCCATGTCCTATGAGCATCAAATCTCCGGCGAGATCCGTTTCGAGGTGGATGACGTTTAGAGAGCCGTGCACGCAGAACGGGCTGTTAAGGGGGATCGCTTCGGGCTTAACCTGAAATTTCTCCCCTATCTCTGCTATGAGCTTAATCGCCTTTCCATTCCTCTTCGCCTCGATCACCTCTTCTAAACTTATTCCCCTTATCCCCTTCATCTCCACGTCCTTTATCGTTATATTTTTCCCGAGTATCGAGTTAGCGAGGATCACGACCTTGCATCCGGCATCTATTCCATCAACGTCATAAGAGGGGTCCGCCTCCGCTAACCCCTTCTCCCGAGCTTCTTTCAAAGCGTTTTCAAATCCCACTTCGTCGAAATGCATCTTGCTCAAAATGTAGTTCGTCGTCCCATTCAATATTCCGCGGATTCTGCGAATCTCCACCCCCCTCAGACACCACCTCTTCAGAGAAAATATGGGAATCGCCCCTCCAACAGTCGCCTCATACATCACGTTAACCCCGCTTCTCTCAGCCAAATCCATGATCTTCCTAAAAGCCACCACAAAGGGCCCCTTATTCGAGGTTACTACGTGCATGCCGAGCTCCAAAGCTTTCAATATATGGGATAGCCCCGGTTCTCCGTTTGCTATATTCGTCGGAGTGGCCTCTATCAAGGCGTCGGCACCGCTTTTTTCGATCAACTCTACCGAGGATCCCTGAACGAGCTTTCCAGGATATTCGTAGACCTTTCTGATCTTGGAGAGGATCTCAAGATCGAGGCCGTTCTCATCTAATAGGTATCCATCAATATCTGAGACGCCTATGAGCTTAAAATCCGGGAAAGCTTCCCTGATCGCGGAATTTTTCTCTCTTAAAGCTTTTACGAAGCTTCTGCCGATGAAGCCGAAGCCGACGAGAACGATCTTCAAAAGTCATCACCCCGAACCTGACGAATCGGCTGAAGGTAAGTCAAATGCACTTTTGTCGGAGTTAAACTTTTTGGTCATCGACTTTCGATAAATGAATGGATGCCGTTAATAACGATAGCCGGTCACCTCACGATCGACGAAGTGGTGTCTAAAGATTTTTCACACCGCTGTATGGGCGGAGTATCCTGTTATGCGGCGCTTGCGGCGAGACTGCTGGGAGCCGAAGTGAACGTGATCTCCAAAATCGGAGTAGACTTTCCGAAGGAGTACCTCCAATTATTACGGAGCGCTGGTGTAAATATCTCGGGCGTAAGCATCGAGCCGGAATCTAAGAGCACCTTCTTCCGAATAACTTACTTCGATGACGAACGTAGGCTTAGGCTGCTGTCGCGCGCCGGAGATCTCTCAATAATAGATCTCGAAGGAGACGCGATTTACCTCGGCCCAGTTGCGTGGGAAATAAACTTAGATGAAATAGGGGAGCTTGCGAAAAAGCATGAGAGGGTGATGCTGGATCCTCAAGGCTTAATGAGAATAACGGATGAAAACGGTTTCATCCTGCTTAAA
>JAGHCZ010000054.1 GCA_021160205.1 Nitrososphaerota archaeon
TCCGTGGGTAAACGATAGAGAGGAAGCCGAGAGAGTCGTAAGCGCCGCCTCTTATCCTCCCAGGGGCATCAGAGGCGTTGGGCCTAGAAGATGCACGAGATTTGGGGAAATAGGCTTCTTGGATTATTATAAGACGTTTGAGGAAAACGAGCGAGTGATAGCTGTTCAAGTCGAGACTAAACAGGCCCTCGACAATTTAGAAGAAATCCTATCAGTTCCCGGGATCGACGTCGCCTACATCGGTCCAAACGATTTAACTACAAACCTCGGAATACCCATTCAATATGGCCATCCAAAATTCGTTGAAGCCGTGAAGAAGGTGATCAAGACCTGCGAAATATGCGATGTAGCGCCCGGGATCCACACTTTTAGCGTAGATATGGCTAAGAAAGCCGTCGAAAGCGGATTCCGGTTCATAGCGATAATGTCCGACTTAAGCATGATGAAAAACGCATTTAGGAGAGTTTTAGCAGAGCTCGGAAGAGGCGAACTGGAGGATAAAGTTAGTTATTAAAAATTATCGATAAAAATTGTTCATAAAATCTTTTCAAGCCCCTAAAGCGCGCGTCAAAACGGTCGCTGAGCTGGCGAGGCCGCGGCTGCGCGTAATGCTGGTGAATAACTTTTAAAGTAGCGATTCCTTAAATATCCCGGCTCTTCGGAGGTGAGAGTCTGATTGGCGAAGATGAAAGTGTTGGGGCGGCATATAATAGCGGAATTACATGGATGCGACCCCGGCCTCCTGACAGACCTAGAGCAGACTATCGAAATCCTCCGGGAAGCCGTTAGAGTTTCCGGCGCCAGTTATCTGGGAGAGTTCTATAGAGTTTTTGAGCCTTGGGGGGGCTTAACGGCTATCGTTGCCTTAGCCGAATCTCACATATCCATTCACACATGGCCTGAATATCGATATGCCGCACTTGACATCTTCACCTGCGGCGAAACTGCTGATCCTTGGAAAGCCTACGAATACGTCGTGGAAGCATATAAGCCTGAGAAAGTAAATGTAACCGAGGTTAAGCGAGGTTTAGTGAGGACCGAGGAACTTCAGGAAGTGAGGTAGGAAATGTATGTCCGCATCTCAGCGACGAAGTATATACTGGAATGGATCACCGAAAGCCTCGCATCCCTTTATGGAATCGAGGAGATCATCTACTCCGGCGAAACGAAGTATCAAAAAGTCGACATAGTTAAGACTTGCGACTTCGGCACGGTCCTCTTATTGGATGGGCTTCTCCAATCCGCAGAAATAGACGAGTACATTTACCACGAATGCTTAGTTCATCCAGCGATGATAGCGCACCCCGATCCTAAGAGGGTCTTGATAATCGGCGGAGGTGAGGGAGCGACTGCCAGAGAAGCTGAAAGATATAGAGGAGTTGAAGAAGTGCACATGGTTGATTTGGATGGAGAGCTCATCGAGATTGTGAAGAAGTACCTCCCCTGGTCCAAAGAAGGGTTTAAAGATCCGAGACTCAAGCTGTTCATCTCCGAAGGGAGAAGCTTTCTCTCCGAGCAGCCTGATGAATTTTATGACGTAATCATAATGGATGTAACGGATCCGGCGGAAGACAGCTTGGCCATCAAGCTTTACACCAAGGAATTCTATGCCTTAGCGCGTCAAAAGCTTCGGAAAGACGGCGTGCTCGTAACCCACGCCGCGCCCTTGCTACATAAAACTAAGCTCGCCCTCTCCGTTTTCAAAACCATTAGCTCGGTTTTCCCGCGATCATGTCTCTACGCTGTCTACGTGAAATCGCTTGAGGCTATGTGGAGCTTCATAGTGGGATCTAAAGCCGCGCTTCCATCAGATCTTTCTGAAGAAGATGTGGAGGAGAGGATTAAGAATAGAGGCGTTTCAGGTCTGAAATTCTATTCCGGAAAGGTTCACGACGCCCTCTTTGAGCTCACTCAAACTTATCTTAGAAATTTTCCAGCCGAAGCCGAGATATTCACAGACGAGAAAACCCCTAAAATCTCCAAGTAATTCGCCGCTTAAAGGGGAAAACCTCTAATTTTCCTTCTTTCCCTTCAATTAAGGAGAACGGGATGCCCATTCACGGCCTTGAATGGCTTTTCATAACCATTATAGTCGTAGTCCTAGTCTTATGGGATCCTCAGAAAATACCGCAGATAGCCAGGGCGCTGGCCGAGGCCAAGAGAGAATACGAGAAAGCCACATCAACTATGCAGGAACTCGCTCAGCTCTATGAAGGCGAGCTTGAGGACACAGAGGAAAGCGATGAAAAACTCCTTGAAGTAGCGAAAAACTTGGGAATAGAAACCTATGGAAAAACAAAAGATGAGATAAAGGAAGAGATCTTGAAAAGAGCTCAAGAGAAAACAGAGGCCGAATCTGAGGGACGGGAAACCCAGGAGCAAAAGAGAGAAGAAGGGCCAGGAGAAGCCGGGACCGAGCGGGAAGGACCGGATTTGCCATATATCGGAAGCTAAGGGCGTAGCTCGTCGATAAAATGCGGAAGATATATCGGCTCCGCTGTCGAGTTATTTCGACTTTCTTTGCGGCAGATTATTATGTTTAAATAATGAGTGTTACGGGCTTAACTTCGGCGAAAGATTTTGAGCAAAACCGGAATCCTCCTCTCGATCGCCGTGATCGCGATGCTCTTATTCGCAAACTTGCCGGCCGCCTCAGCCGAACTGCACCCGAAGAGAACAATCGAGGTAACTAGTTATGGACTAGTTTACGTATACGACGAAGTCCCGAGCGCTGGAAAGGTTACGGCGATAAAATTTCCAAAAGAACTCGTGAAAAACTTGGTGAATTACGCTTCTCCAGAAGATCCTAACCCCGAATTAAAGGTCAACGATAAAACTTTCTCGATCGTGGTGGATTCTAAGCCGGGCCAAGTCATTCACTTGACCACGATCTTCCGCAACGCAATTCTTTGGAATCCGCTGGAGACGAAGTTTCAGCTCAAAATCCCGATGAACCCCATAATGGAGCTAAAGGAGAAGGTTTCCTTCACGGTCACCGTTAAGCTGCCTAAAGACGCGGAGATATCGAAGTCGGAGCCGGATTTTCTCGAGCAGGTTAATGGAAGCATTTTATCAGGAGTCGCTGAAAACTTAGACTTATCTAATGAGAACGTGAAATATGTGTCAATAACCTTCTCCAGCAATTCTCTAGTCGTTCTTGACATAGTTTCCTCCGAAATGGAGGTAAAGCCTCTCGAACATGAAATAGGGTTAACTCTCAAGCTCAGGCACTTAGGAGGAAGAACGGTAAATCAGCTTTTCTTAAAGCTTCCGGTGGGAAGTAAAATCATAGAAACTAGGGACTTGATCGGCAGGATACCCAACAAGTATTCGGAGGAGGGAGTGCTTAGAATAAGTCTTCGCCAATCTTTAGGATTCAGCCGGCAAGATAGCGTAACGGTAGTCTTCAAAGTTCCTGAAAATTCCTCTCTAATTGCTCTTAACGAGGGAGAAGGAGTGATCACCCCGATCTTGCCGATGAATACGACGGCGTGGATATACGACGTCAAAGTGATCTTGAAAGACTTGGACTTGGAATCGTGGAATCCGGAGCCCGAGGAACTGCGCAGAGAGTATCCGAACAAAATAATTTTGTTATACAGATTTAGCCACGTAGATCCCTTGAACGTGAAAAATTTCATCATCAAGCTGCGGTACAAGCCCCTCTTCAACGCGTTCACGTTGATGCCGTACTTTCTGATAATCGCTATCGTTGGAATAATTGGATCCATCACAGCGCTTTATGTAAGAAAAACCGGGAAAAAAGCCGCGACCAAGGAAAGGCCGGCCTCGATGCTCTTAGATAAAGTACAAGTTTTGGCATCTATTTACCAGGAATTAACCGATCTAATCCGCAGCGAAAAAATTTTCGATAAAAGTCGCGCTAGGAAAACCCTTCTAGAAATTAGGTACGAGGCGAGAAGAGAAGTGGAGAAAGTGAGGAAACTCGGAGCTGAGGCCCGCGGAATAGAGCCTAAAATTTCAAGGGAGCTAGATGAATTCGATAAAGCGGTTCAGCTATTTGGAAAAACCGTCGAAAAAGCTTGGAATGTGGCTTATCCATATTTATCAGGAAAGCTTACGAGAAAGAAGTTTACTGAGAGGATCGATAAATATTACGAAGATCTCAAGGGCGCATATGACGACTTGGTCAGGAAAATGGAAGACATCGAGAAAAAGCTACGATAAGTTACCTAGTTCCCTTAACACTACCTTCATGGGATCTTCCATAAGCTTCCACAAGTCCTCCGCCCTTCTTTTCCACTCCTTCTTAACCTCATCTACGTTTGTCAGAATCCTCAAAGATAGATCAGCAAGCTCCCGCGGATCTTCGCAGCGAACTATTAACATTCTCCTTCTTAGAAAATCTAAGACCGTGGGTAGTTTATGCGGATATATTGAGATCGATGGTATTCCAAGTAACGCGGCTTCCTGCGTCATCGTTCCACCTCCACCTATGAAGAAAGCTGAGTAAAATATTATCGAAGGACCTGGAAGAAGTTCATCTATTATCGTTACGTTTTCTTTCCTTAGAGATTTTCTCATGAGTTTTGACTGCTCCGGATATCTGCAAGAAACGACGAGTCTCATGTTCCCGATTTTCTCGGCGAGAAAATTGATTACCTCGATGAAGCTTTCATCACTTGCCTTGAGATATGATGCTTGAGTTTCCGGCATCCTCAGGAAGACGTATTTTCCCTCCTCGAGCCCCAGCTTCCGGAGAACCCTCTTATCCAGATCGAGTCGCCTTAGCCAGAAGCATGGATCAAGCGACTTATACCTCACTATAGATTCTTCTCTTGCTCCTGCCTCGATCCATTCTTCACGCGGTATCACCCACGGAGTTAGAATCTTCTCGGAAAGAGGCGCGCTCAGCCTGTTTATCGGGGAATGCGGCGTATCGGAGATTATGAGATGTGGAATTCCCAGACCATAGCATATTCTCGCCGCTTCGGGGGATCCGCTTGAGAGACATACATCCGGATCGATTTCGAGGACGTAATCTAAGAGGGCGCTCATCCGCTCGATGCTCGCCTTGAGCTTGCTTTCTAGGCTCCTTCCACCCCATCTTCCGATTTTAGCAATCTTCCAATTTCCGAACGCTCCATCAATTAGATCATCTAGTTGGACGTATTTCCGAGAAGTTAGAAAGACTTTGTGGCTGAATTTTTTAACTTCATCGGCGACGCTCGTGAAGAGAAATAGCTGCTTCGGGGATAAAATGTCAAACCAAATCTTCATGGCTCTACTCCAGCTTCTGAGGGTTAATGGACTCGAATTCTCCATATGTGTGATCCGCGTTCAGCTCCGGATTTAAGAAGAGCCTTGACTCTATTTCGTCAGCGAACTCGATCGCGAGCCTTCTATCGACAGATATGTTTTCATCGATTAAATCTAGAGGGAAGGGCAGCCCGGTAGCGGGATTAATGCAGCTCTTCAGATAAGAGAGAACGAAGTTGAGGTCTAAGCCGCTTCCAAGCTCTATGCACGCTGGGGGCGCGTGAGGAGATAGCTTCACGTAAAACCGCCTGGTGCTTATCACTTCGTTGAAGACTTCATCTTTTTCTTCTCCGCTTGCGTTCTTCCGGCAGAGATCGGTAATTATCTGCAGTCTGAGCTTATTGTCAACATGCTCTAACGCTTTATTCAGCTTCTCAGAGTCGGAGACCTTTTCCAGCTTTTTCTTTATTTCATTAAACCAGCCCTTTAGACCGCTATAGTGCAGATAACTCCGCTCGTTTCCCAAGAGATCTATGTAGTCGAAGTATTCTCCGACTTTCATCAAAGATCGGAGAATCACTCGATCGTTCTTGTTTAGAACGTCTTGGATTGACCACCTCCTAGAAAGAAGCCAACCATCGATGGCGGCGGTTCTAATCCTCTTGATTACTCCGATGGCTTTTCCGGATCTTCTTAATTTCCTGCTCTTATCGTAGACCTCCTTTATCAAGTCCCATCCCGACTTCACTCCACTTTCTCTACCGCCTATCCCCTCTATTCCTAGATCGCTTAATTTCTTCTCTTTTATCTCGCTGCATCGGGCTCTGAAGCCGTAAAAAGATCCATCTATAAGCATCAAATCGACCCCGTATTTCTTCATGCATTTTAACGCGAGCTCTCTCTCCAAGAGCGTGCAGAGGAGGCTTAAGATCTTCTTCGTGTGAAGTGAGCTTCCGGTCTGGGGGGCCATTATATATCCGGCTTCCATGGATTCCTCGTCTTCATCCGATATTATCGCGTCTCCATCGAAAACCATGTAGCTCGCGGTGTAAACTCCTATCCTGAAGCCCATTCTCTCGCTTAGACGTGGAGAAATTGAGCCGTCGACAACTCCGACTCGGATATCCTTCAAGTCCTTAGAAGGCACTTTTCTAAATTTCATGAATTTCTTAAGATCTCTCAGCCTCATCTCCTCGAGTCTCAAGATTTTAGAAAGCCTTGAGGCAGCTTCCTCGGCCAGCTCGAAAA
Source organism: Nitrososphaerota archaeon (assembly GCA_021160205.1). The sequence continues at coordinate 6,469 of JAGHCZ010000054.1, forward strand.
AAGATTCTTGAAGCCTCGTGGGGAGCTTTGAGAAGGCGCTTTCCTCGGCAGGTTCTTCCACTAGATTTCACCTGGAATGAAGATTGAAAGAAGCCGTGATAAAGTTTTTGCTTAAGAGGATTTGCCTTCCAGAGGAGGCCGGGCCTTCAGATAAGTCTTCCTCTTCTTAGATCGAGCTATGATATCGGCTTCAAGCAGCTCGGAGGTTCTTTCTCCCTTCAAATTTAGCTCCACGATCACCTCTTCGGGCGTGTATCTTACATCGAAGCCAAGCTTTCTGCAGAGCTCTATCATCCTGGTGTTCTCGGGCATGACCACCCCGTAGATCGTTTCTAACCCCTTTTCATAGGCTATTTCTATCAGCACATCTATGAGCTTCGTTCCTAAACCCTTTCCCTGAAAATCATCCGCGACCACGACGGCGAATTCTCCCCGCTTCCTAGTGGGATCCATGATCAGCCTTCCGACACCCACGTTTCTCTTCTTGCCGTTGCCGTCTGTATACTCCGCAATTATGGCCATTTCTCTATCATAATCGATATTGCAAAACCTAACGAGCATGTCGTGGGTTATGTCTTTAATGACTTGGAAGAACCTGAAGCGCTTGGTTTCTTCGGATAGGTTTTTGATGAGCTCCGCTTCGAGGGGCTCGTCTTCCGGCCTGATGGGCCTCAACAATACTTGGGTTCCATCCCTGAGCCTGTAAGGCGTGATGTATTTAGTAGGGTAAGGCATGATCACTAGGTTGGAATAAGGCGCAATTTTTTCCCCAACAGCTTCCGCGTCGAGAATTATCCTTGCGTCGACGGCGTAGAACTCGTTATCTGAAGCCATCAAAGGATTTATGTCTATTTCTTTTATCTCTGGAAAGTCGATTATCATGTTCGCGAACCTGACCATTATCTCCTCGAGCTTTGCAAGGTTCACGGGCTTTTGGCTTCTATGACCGCGCTTGAGAATCTTATAGATTTTAGTTTCCTCTATTATTCTCCTAGCGAGAACTTGATTGAGGGGGGGAAGTCCGAGCGCATAGTCTTTGAACACCTCGACGCCCACGCCTCCAGCTCCGAAGAGTATGACGGAGCCGAAGATTGGGTCTTTTTTCGAGCCTAAGATCAATTCGTAATCCGCGTTGGTTATCATTTTTTGTACGTAGACTCCATCTATCCTCGCGGTTGGAGATTTTTGCTTCACGTTATTGAGGAGCTTGTTGAAGGCTTCCCTCAGCTCCGCCTCGTTGTTTATTCCCAAGACGACGCCTTCGACGTCTGTTTTGTGAATTATGTCCGGGGAAATTATCTTTAAAACAACTGGATAGCCTATTTTAGAGGCTATGATTATCGCTTCTCCGACGCTTCTAGCCAATCCGGCTTCCGGCGTGGGAATCCCGTAAACTTTCAAGAATCTCTCGACTTCGTCTTCCGTTAGAACTTCGCGTTTTTCTTTTAAGGCGCTCCTGATGAGCACCTTCAAATGATTTTTAGGAGGCGCTATGTCTATTGGAAGCTCGTGCGGAGTTTCGTAGAGAAGCTCTAGGTTCCGCTTATACCTATACATGTACATGTAAGTTCTGACGGCCTTTTCAGGAGTATCGTAGCAAGGGATGTCGCTCCTGAAAAACAGCTTTCTCGCTTCTTCTATCTCCTCTCCACCGCCCATCCAAACCGCCAAGACCGGTTTTATCTTCTCGAGAGACAAGTCTATTACCGCCTCGGCGAGCTCCTTGGGCTTAGCGGCTCCTTGAGGAGTGTATATCACGATTACCCCGTCTATGCCGGGGTCGCTGAGACATGCTTTCAATGCTTCGACGTATCTTTTAACGTCGGCGTCTCCTATGACGTCTATCGGATTTCCCTTGCTCCAGTGGGGTGGAAGAACCGTGTTTAGCGCATCTATTGTTTTTTCTGAGAGCTTCGCCATTTCTCCTCCATGATCTATTACCGCGTCGGCGGCAATCACGCCCGGGCCTCCGGCGTTAGTTATTATGGCTAGTCTGGGGCCTGCCGGTAGATATCTTGAGTCGAGGACGCTTGCGCAGTTAAAGAGATCCTCGATTTCATCTACTCTAATCGCTCCAATTCTCTTGAACGCGGCGTCGTATACTTCGAAGCTTCCGACCATGGATCCGGTATGCGACTTAGCCGCCCTCGCTCCGGCTTCATATTTTGCAGGTTTCAGGATTATTATGGGCTTAGTTCTGGCGAATCCTCTAGCAGCGCTTATGAATTTCCTAGCTCTCTCGAGGCTCTCTATTCCTTCCATATAGATTAGGATGCTTTTCGTATTGGGGTCTTCTCCTAAGTAATCAATTAGGTCTCCGAAATCTATGTCCAGCATCGAGCCTAGGGATATGAACATGCTGAAAGCCACATGAGAGGCAACCGCCCAGTCGAGTATGGCGGATCCGAGCGCGCCGCTTTGAGAGA
>JAGHCZ010000131.1 GCA_021160205.1 Nitrososphaerota archaeon
CTAAAATATCCAATCTTTTTGGCTTTCTCCGCGATTCGGATCCATACCGCGTAGGAAGCCGGTTTTAGCGGCGGTGTGCGAGGCGTTGACCTAGTGGTGAGGTGCTGACGAGAGGAGCCTATAACAGGGGCACGTGCTTCCAAATAGCTTGGTAAGAGGTTGTGAATGGAGAGGTAATGGAACTTGACGGCTAATAGTAAGCCCGAGAGGTTGATAGATGAAAACGGCATAAGGGTTGACGGGCGAAAACCAGACGAGCTCAGGCCCGTTAAGATGGAAGTAGGCGTGCTCGATAAGAGCGACGGCTCCGCTTACGTGGAGTTCGGGGGGACGAAGGTTTTCGCCGCGGTTTTCGGGCCGAGAGAAGCTCATCCGAGGCATCTGGCGCTGCCGGACAGGGCTTTTCTGAACTGCAGATATCACATGACGTCCTTCAGCGTTGAAGAGAGAAAACATCTCGGAATGACCAGGAGAGAAGTGGAGCTTTCGAAAGTGATCCGAGAAGCCTTAGAAACCGTCGCCTTCCTCGAAGAGTTTCCGAGAACCTCCATAGACGTATACATTGAGGTCATCCAAGCTGATGGAGGAACTAGGACCACGGGATTGACCGCTGCCTCTCTCGCCTTAGCTGATGCGGGCATACCCATGGCCGACCTAATAGCGGCTGTTGCCGTCGGGAAGGTGGAGGGTCAGCTCGTTCTAGATCTATGCGATGTAGAGGATAAGTACGGTGAAGCGGATATGCCGGTTGCGATAGTTCCGAGGTTTAATTCGATAGTCTTATTGCAATTAAACGGAAGATTAACTCCAGATGAGTTTCCTAAAGCGTTAAGTTTGGCCCAGAAAGGCGTTGAGGAGATCTATAGGCTTCAGCGGGAAGCGTTAAGGAAGAAGTTTAGTTCTTCTCGATCAATGGAGGTGAAGAAAGAATGATCCTTTCTTCCAAGAAGGACTTAACGGCTAAGATTATGCGGGACAAAATCTATAATCTCCTATTGCAAGATAAAAGAATAGATGGAAGGCATCCTAAGAGCCTTAGACCTATAACCATTCAAACAAATCTCCTAGCTAAGGCGGAGGGATCAGCCTTGGTAACGATGGGCAGCACGAAGATCTTGACAGGCATAAAAGTCGAAATAGGCACGCCGTTCTCAGACAGACCGGACGAAGGAATATTCACTGTGAACGCGGAGCTCCTCCCCCTCGCATCGACGAGCTTCGAGCCGGGGCCGCCGGATGAGCGGGGGGTCGAGTTGGCTAGGGTTGTTGATCGAAGCTTGAGGGAGGGGAAGGCTCTAGATCTCAAGAAGCTTTGCTTAGTTGAAGGAGAAAAAGTCTACATGTTCTTCATAGATATCTACGTTTTAGATTATGATGGAAACTACTTTGACCCCGCGCTGATCTCTGCTCTTGCCGCCTTAGCTACAACTAAAGTGCCTAAATACGAAATAGTCGACGGCAAGGCTCAGAAAACCGGCGAATACTTCAATCTAGAGCTCACATCTATACCGATCTCCGTTATGATAGGGATTATAGGCGAGAAATTCCTTGTAGATCCTCAGATAGAAGAAGAGAAAGTACTAGATGTGTCCTTGATAATTGGGACGGATGAAAAGGGAAACATAGTCTCGATCCAGAAGAACACTCCCGGCCCTATCCCGCTCAACTTAATGAATAACTTAATCGAGACAGCCGTCGAGAAAACGAGCGAGGTTAGGAAGAAGTTGCTCCGAGAAGTTCCGGTTAAGCTCGCCGCCGAGGAAACGCGGTGAAAAGAGGAGAACTTAAATTGAGACTAGAAAGAGGATGCTGAGAGCGGAGGGGGTTAAGCGATGCAGGTCGGAAAGGTCAAAGGAAATCCCGCTAAGAGGTTCATGTCGAGATACGGGTCTACCCTGAGGAAAAGGGTCGCTGAAATAGAGAGAGAACAAAGAGCCTGGCATATTTGCCCAAACTGCGCCCAGCCGAAAGTCAAGAGAGTTGCAATAGGGATCTGGAGATGCAAGAAATGCGGCTACACTTTCGCGGGAGGAGCCTGGACGCCGTTTCCAAGAAAGTAAGCGTCATAAGAAAGACTTCACGTTCAAGTTTTCGTAAACCATTTTTCGACGAATAATGCAGGAGATCTTGCTTAAAAGTTAAGTTCGGCAAGCAGCCTATACATCTCAAAGTAAGATATCGACAGTCCCAGGACGCGGGAAAAGCTGGAAACCCGCATCAAGAGCCAAAGAAGTATATCGAGGAATCCTTCATAATCAGGAGGGAAGTAAGCGGTGAGGAGTTCTAAAAACGCGGAGGCGCATTCCCGGGAAGGAGCTAAACGCGGTCTTGAAGGAAGCAGCGGCTCTCTAAAGGTATTTTTGAAGCTGCCTAGGTCTGAGGCGGAGATCCTGCGCGCCGCGATAGCTCCGGAAGCAAAGGACATGCCTTCCCGCAGGGCGGTCGTTAAGCTTAAAGTTGACGAAGATGGTTTGACGGTGGAGATAGACGCTAGAGACTTAGTGGCTCTTAGAGCCGCGTTGAATTCGTTTCTCAGGTTTATTGACGCGGCGTTGAACGCCGTCAGAGCCGTATCTGAGAAAGCTTATTGAGTTATCCCGCGCTCGAGGAGAGTTTTTAAATTCCGTTAAATCCATGGTTTTGAGAATGTCGGCAGGTGAAAGAGAAGTTCCCCCAAGCGTCAAGCAGCAGTTGGCTAGATTTCAACAGCTACAGCAAACGCTCAACGTGATACTCGTTGAGAGGCAGAGGCTCGAGGCAGAGCTCATCGAAGTCAAAGATGCTTTAGAAGAGCTTCAAAAATCCCCGGACGACGCCCTAGTCTATAAGGCTATTGGCCCGGTTTTAATCCAGAGCAACAAGCAGAAGCTTCTCGAAGAGCTCGGAGAAAGAAAGGAGCTCGCTGAGACCAGGTTAAAGCTCTTGGAGAAACAGGAGCAAAGAACTAGAGAACAGCTCGAGTCTCTTCAAAAAGAGTTAAGAGAAATGCTTTCAGGTACATCTCACGCATGAGAGATCAAGAGCTGATAAAATCGCTTAGTATGCGGTTGGCGGGTTTCTCCGGAAAACTAGTGGGAATTCTAACTCACTCGGGCGGGGATCCGGACTCGATTGGAGCATCTTACACTCTATCAAACATCTTGAAAGCCGTCTGGAGCACCCGGACTCTTTTCAAGATACCGAGTGAAGCATCTTCTCATAATCGATCTCTATTGGAGAGGCTTGATTTCGAAGAATCTGATGAAGTGGATAAAGCCGACGTGTTCATAGTGGTTGATTCGGGGTCTCCTGAGCAGCTTGATGAATTTTATCGGATACTAGAAGGCGGACGAGAGGTCATAGTGATCGATCATCACTCAACGAGCTTGGAAAGCTTCAAAAACATGGCCACAGTGTTTTGTTCAGAAAACTATCAATCAGTCTGCGAAATTATTTTCGATTTAGCGGAATTCCTAGGATACGAGTTAAGCCTAAGTGAAGCCGAAGCGCTCTTCGCCGGAATCTATTATGACACGGTCAGGCTATCAATCGCGGATGAGGAGACGATGAAAAAAGTCTGCGCTCTCTCGTCGCTCGGAATAAATCCCAGAGAGCTATTGAGCGGACTTGAAATAAAAATGGATATCTCCGAGAGAATTGCCAGATTGAAGTCCGCGTCTCGGATGAGCGTTTATCGAATTAAAGATTGGCTTATAGCAGTAA
>JAGHCZ010000122.1 GCA_021160205.1 Nitrososphaerota archaeon
CCGCACCTATCCTGAACTTTAGTTTCTGCCTCTCGGCTTCCCGCACGAGCGCCTCCAAGACCTCGTAGTTCGGGGCTAAGGGCAAGTGTACCCCGGGGGCATAAGTCGCTAGGACGCCATAGGTGGAGAAGCATGCCGCCGAATCCGGTATGATTATTTCCCCGGCCTCCATCTCGGGGAGAAAGCCGCCTGCGGTCCCCAATCTGACTATGATCTTCGCGCCTAGCATTCGCAGCTCTTCGAAGACTATCGCGGAAGACGGCCCACCGATTCCATGACAAGCAACCGAAACGCGCACGTCATCATACGTTCCCGTGTAAACTGGGAAGCCTCGATGGAGGTTTACGGGTTTTTTATCCTCTAGGAGCGCGGCCACCTGCGCAACCCTCGCCGGGTCTCCTACGGCTATAACCTTCTCCGCTATATCCTCGGGCTTTGCCAAGATATGGTATGGCCCTCCCATGGCGAACCTTATCACAAACCTGTCGCATATTAATGTTCTCGGGAAAGCGAGGTGGATAGGGAGCTTGGAGGTGTATTATGGACATTTTCCGGTCAAATTTTTCCTAGTAGGATTTGCCGGCGACGGAGAAAAACTCTTCCACGTGGGTTTCTATAGAAATCTGAGGGAATTCGAGCGGAGGATGAAAAAGCTCTACGGGAGCCCAAAACCTCGTCGAGAAAAATTCTCGGACTTCGTCCTGACTCTATCCAAATATTTCTCAGGAAAAGAAATCGCTTTCGAATACCCCATTAAAATTGCTGGAACGCGTTTTCAGCTGAATGTTTGGAAAAAAGTTAGCGAGATACCCTACGGCGAAACTAGGAGCTATCGATGGGTCGCGGAAAGCATCGGAAATCCTCGGGCTGCTAGGCCGGCCGCAAACGCCCTGAAGAGGAATCCGCTAGCTCTAATAGTTCCCTGTCACAGGGTTATTCGAAGTGATGGAAAAATCGCCGGATCGGGTTTCGGTAGAGATGTTAGAGAATATTTGCTGAGACTTGAAGGAGCAATTCGATGAGGATTACTTCAGGATTTTTCCAGAGTCCATATACCAGAGATACAAGTCTAACTCCGCCAACCTCAGCCCCATTTCGCGGGCGATTTCGCTCAACAACTTCTCGATCTCGAAATACTCTCTTTTGCTCAATCGCTTAGTTTCGGATATCAGGCCGTATTTCCGCAGAAGCGTTAGGATGTGGATATCTATGATCGCTAAGTTTTCATAACCTATGTTTCTGAGAAAGTGGCTGGCCTCCTTGTATCCCAAGCCCTTGACGTTTTTAACGAGCCACTCCCTAAGCTCAACTTCGTCGCTTATTTCTTCGACGGCCTTCCTTATCTCCTCGATCTTCTCCCTCGCATCGATTATGTACCTCGCCCTCGAGCGGGGATATCTATGGCCGAGCCTTCTCAGCTCTTCGGCTAGCTCTTCTAGATCAAGGTCGAAGATTTTATCTCCGATTCCTTCAATTATCTTTATACTCCTAGACGCGGAAAAATTCGCCGTTAGGATGCAGAATACGAGCTCCTTGAACACCTCGTTGAAGGGCTTTTTCCTAAGCTCTTTGAAGGACTTTAATCTCCTCCGCACGACCGCCTCGACCTTTGGATCCGCGAGAACCGCCCGCAAATCCTTGATGAGCGCGTTATAGCCCAAGCATTCCCACCAAGAAAAAAGGAGAATTAGTTAATCCCTCATCTACTAGTAGGCGTAACCGTTCCCTGAATCTTTAAGGTGTGCTTTGTCTGCTTAGCATGCTCCTCCGCTTCCTCCAGGCTCGTCGTCTTAAACCCGCATCCACAAGTTATGAGAATCGAAACGGGCACGAAAATCACCTCCCAATCCACTAAGCATTCCCGGACACAATTTAATAACTCCTTCTCCATAGAGGAGGTCGGGGATGATGAACAACGTCCAAGTTGATCCGTGATACACGACGGGCAGGCTGACCTTATCTATAATAATATTTTGACCCCCCTCATATTCACATGTCCGTGAAAGACTTTCAAAATAAAAATGAGCCAAGCTGCCTAATTTTTTCCACCCAAACCAGCTTACCCAAGTAATGAACCTACGATCTCGGCCGCATCGGGGCAGGGATCACCTTTTGCTCTTCCTCGCTTAGCCTGTGGAACATTTTTCTCGCGCTTATAATATATGAGAAGTAAACTTGCTGCGAACCTGTCTGGTCTACTCGAAATCTTATGCCACATTTCTCAAGTACACGTCGCCTATATCGGATTCTCAC